>JAWXUT010000075.1:0-8483 GCA_044426075.1 Bacillota bacterium | reverse complement strand
AAAGGCGGCAATAACAAATAGCCCACCGCCGAATATGTAAGGGCTGCGTCTGCCCCATTTTGTTCTGGTGTTATCTGAAATAACGCCCATAAGTGGGTCGGTGATAGCATCCCATATTCTTGCAACCATTATAATTGCACCAGCTGCTACAACACCTACGCCCATTGAAACTAGATAGCAGAAATAAACCGCTCCAATTAGTGCACCAGAGCCTCCACCGAAAATATCTGCTGATGCAAATATCATCTTTTCTTTCAAGCTTACATTGTAGTCACTTTTTGCAGTGACATCTTTGTTTTTTGCCATTAAAATAATTCTCCTTGCCTTTTGTTTTTTAATGTATTTTGTTTGGGAACCGCGACAAAGTGAGCAAGAAAAAATAAGATAAGTTCCATAAAATTCGTAAATTTAATGTAAATTTAAGCTAAAATTAGCGACAATTAAGGTTACCACGTCATTCAGACTGTGGCAACCTAAATATGTAGTTAGCTAAAAACTTACTTGAGTGTGTTAAACATATCCGCTAAATCACTAGCAGACATCTTTGGCACATTGTTTGATAGAAGTGGATGTTCGCTACATTTTTTAGCAAGGTCATCTACATCTGTTATTCCCACATCGCTAAGAGTGGTTTTAAGTTTAAACACTTTTTTAAGTCTAGCAACTTCATCTGCCATAGCAACTGCGTCACTAAAGCCTACGCGTTTAGCAAGTTTGTTCAACTTGTCGCCCGCTGTTGCGTTAACTTTAATAAATGAATCAAGCGTGAATGCGCAAGCTTCGCCGTGACATAAATGATAGTCAATTGACAAAGGATAACTGCAACCGTGCACGCCCGCTGTTCTTGTTGGTGCAAATGAAATACCTGCTATTAATGATGCTAACATCATACTTCCGCGCGCATCTACATTGCTGCCGTCATTAAAGGCTGTTTCTAAATTTTCAAAAACAAGGCGGATTGCATATTCTGCCAAACCGTCACTTATTGGATTGCAACTAGCACACCAAAACGCTTCAAGCGCGTGGCTAAGTGCATCAAGCCCAGTTGTAGCGGTTACAAATGGTGGAACTGATAGTGTTAGCATTGGATCAATAACTGCAACAGAAGCATAAAAGTTCTTGTGGTTAAGTGGACTCTTTATGCCAGTTGCCTCATCATTACATACGCTAACGGCTGTCATTTCTGAACCCGTGCCCGCTGTTGTTGGGATTGCTATTAGTGGCAAATTGCCGGCTGGCACATCTTGCCTTTTGTAAAAATATTCTGTAACATCGTACTCTGCGTTAACCATAGCGGACGCAAACTTTGCTAAGTCCATTGCGCTTCCGCCGCCAAGTGCTACAACAAAATCCGCACCCACTTCTTTCATAAGCTTTGATGCGTTACGAACTTCTTGCAACATTGGATTTGGGGTTATGTCGCTGTACATTGCAACTAATGCGGGGCAAGATGCCATAATTTTTTCTGCAGTGCCGTTGGTTGCAAACAACTTATCGGAAACTAGCACGCCTTTTGTGTAACCTCTGCTACTTGCAATATCTGCGAGTTTTGCGGTTACGCCAACACCATATTCAATTGCTACTGGTGCTGAAAATGAAAAATTATTTATCATATTGCTTTGCCTCTATTGCTATAACTTGCTTTTCTGCATTGGTTAAGAATGTTTGTCTCCAATCTTCTAGGTCTTGCAAAAAGTCTGTTGATAAAAATGCTTTTGCCATTTCAACGCCCATTTCTGGTCCGATTAACCAACCGCCCATACACAATACGTTTGCATTGTTAATTGCTCTCATCATCTTTGCGCCATATACGCTTTCAACTACGCCCGCATATACATTTTTAAACTTGTTTGCCACAATGTTCATACCCATACCAGTTCCGCAAATTAAAATTGCTTGCTTGTATGTGCCGTCTGAAACTAGTGGTGCAACTTCACTTGCCACTTGAAAATATGGGTGTGGCTCGGCTACATCTTGTGTGCCTAAATCATCAAATGCGATGCCCGCTTCTGTTAAATATGCCTTGATTGCTTCTTTTAGTATAAATCCACTTTTATCTGATCCGATTGCTATTTTCATAATTTCTCCTATTTTTTAAGCGCAATTGCTTCTTTTGCACGTGCAACAATATCTTCAGCACGCATTTTGTATAGTTCTGTTAAGTATGGAAGTTTGCCTACTTCGCCAAAAACATCTGGCACGCCAACAGCTTTCATAATTGTTGGGCAGTTAGCTGACAAAACTTCTGAAACTGCACTGTATAGTCCGCCAACAATGTTGTGGTTTTCGCAAGTTACTACGCAACCAGTCTTTTTAGCGGAAGCAATAACTGCTTCTTTATCAATTGGTTTAATTGTATGGATATTTATGATTTCTGCATTGATACCTTCTGCTGCCAACATCTCACCAGCCTTAACTGCTTCTGATACTAGCATTCCAGTTGCAAAAATTGATACGTCTGTACCTTCTTTAATTGTATCTGCTTTAAATAAATCAAATTTATAATCTGCACCGAATACATCTGGTGTTGCTTTGCGGAACAACCTAATATAAACTACGCCTTCGTATGCGTCAATAATTGGCATTGCTTGCGCAAGTTGTGTTGCATCTACTGGTTCAAATATTACAATGTTAGGGATACTTCTTATAACACCAATATCTTCCATACCCATATGTGTGCCACCGTTTAGCTCGGCTGATATGCCAGGGTCGGTGCCCACGATTTTTACGTTTTGCTTTGCATATGCGCATGACAATGTAAGTTGGTCACATACACGTCTTGTTACAAATGGTGCGAAACTTGTTATGTATGGCTTAAATCCATAACTGCTTAATCCAGCTGCAATACTTGTCATATTTGCTTCTGCTATACCAATATCAATAGCGCGTTCTGGAAAGATATCCCTTAGGCCTATTGTGCCACTTGCTTTTGCTAAATCGGCGTCAAGCACCATAACGCGGCTATCTGCTTCCATCATTTTCTTTAATTCTTGAGCAAATACTGCTCTCATTTCTATATTGCTCATATTATGCCCCCTTGATTTCTGCTATTGCAAGCTCAACTTCTGCTTGTGATAATGGCATATTGTGATTTGCACATCCTTTATCTGATACGAAACTTACTCCGCATCCTTTTAATGTGTTTGCAATTATCATTGTAGGTTTTTCTGTTTCTGCACGGGCGGAAGTAATGGCGGCATCAATTTCTTCTAAACTATTGCCGTCTTTAACAACTATTACGTTCCAACCAAAACTCTCCCACTTTTTATCTAGTGGCTCAAGTGTGTTAACTTCATCGGTTGTGCCGTCAATTTGCATTTTATTGTAATCGGTAAATGCGATTAGATTGCTTAGCTTCTTGTGGCCAGCAAACATTGCAGCTTCCCAAATTTGACCCTCTTGTGTCTCGCCGTCGCCAATAATTGTGTAAATTTTAGCGTTGTCTTTTGTTATTTGTGAACCCAATGCTACGCCTACTGCACAGCTGAATCCTTGCCCTAATGAACCTGTTGTCATATCAATACCAATGGTTCTGTTCATATCACAGTGGCTTGGAAGACTGGTTCCGCTACTGTTAAGTGTCAATAATAAATCTTTACTAAAGTAACCTTTGTTTGCTAGTATTGCGTAAACTGCAGGACCTGCGTGCCCTTTGCTTACAACTAATCTATCTCTGCCTTCCATTTTTGGATTGGTTGGGTCGATATTCATATGCTTGTAGTAAAGTTCTACAAGTATTTCTACTATAGACAAACATCCGCCTATATGTCCAACGCCGATTGACCCTATGCAACGCATAGTATCTACACGAACGTCTTTGCAAATTTCATTCAAATTCATAAGAAGCTCCTAAGTTGTTTTATATTATTTAATATTATCATACTTATATTTACAAGTCAATACCGAAATGAAAAATTCCTCATATTTTTTTTTGCATTTACGCAACAAACTGAACGCCCTAGCATATATTTAAATTATGTCGAAAATTAGCAGAATAAGTCACATACATTTTATAGGAATTGGCGGAATAAGTATGTCTAGCCTCGCGAAATTAATGCTTTGCCAAGGCAAAAAAGTTAGCGGATCAGATATACAATACAGCCACGAAGTTGAAACACTAGTTGAGTGGGGCGCAAGCGTTATTATAGGCAGTGACCCAGAGAGTGTTGCGGGTGCGGAACTTGTAGTTTACACCTCTGCAATAAAAGACGACGACCCCGAACTCACCTATGCGCGCACCAACGGAATCGCGTGTATAGAACGGCAGATATTTTTAAGCGAGGTGGCATCAGACTATCAGTATATAATATGTATAGCGGGGTCGCACGGCAAAACTACAACCACTGCAATGCTAGCGGAAGTATTTGATGCTTGCAGCACGCAATTCACGGCGCACATAGGCGGCAACACAACAAGCCACGGCAACTTGATTTACAAGGGCAACAAGTTTTTCATAACAGAAGCTTGCGAATATAAAAGAAACCTACTTTATTTGCGCCCCGATATAGCTGTGGTGTTAAATGCCGAATACGACCACCCCGACACCTACAACAATCTGCAACAAGTATGCGACACTTTTTGTGAATTTTGTAGCCTAGCTCTTGCGCGAGGGGTGGCAATTGTTGGCAAAGAAAACGGATTGTATCCCCCACCTAAAAATGCAATTACATATGGATTAGAAAATGAAAATGGCTACTCCTTAACAAACATCGCCCACACAGAAATGGGCTGTTACAAGTGTGATATTTGCAATGCGGGAACAACTGAAGCGCAGCTTGATTTGTCAATTAGTGGCATACATAACTTATTTAACGCAACAGCTTGCTACATAGTTGCAATGCAATGCGGGCTTGACCCAAAAACGGTGATAAAAAGCCTAAACTCTTTTGGCGGAGTAGCAAGACGATTTGAGTGCAAAGGTATGGTTAAAGGCTGCCGCATTATAACCGATTACGCCCACCATCCCACCGAAATTACTAGCGCCATTGCAACAGCAAAAGTGCAGTGCGAAGGCAAATTGCACGTGGTTTTTCAGCCCCACACTTATAGCAGAACCGCCAGTTTGTTTCACGAATTTACAACTTGCTTTAATGGCGCAGATAACCTACTACTTTTTACTGAATATCCCGCGCGCGAAACCCCACAATGTGGCACCACTTGTCACACATTATACAAGGCCATTAGCGCCAAAAACAGCAATGTTTGCTACTACAACAACCTACTTTCATTGGCATCAAAAGTGCTAACAATTATAGCCCCAAATGACATACTTTTAATATGCGGTGCGGGGGATATTGAAAACTTGACCCCACTACTATTTAAGTAAATTGTCATACACAGACTGCAATGCATTTGCAGTCTTTTTGATGTTGTAATTATCCGCTGAAAAGGCGGCTAAATCTTTATTTTTATATGATTCAATTGCAGCTATCCATTCATAAATATTGCGTTTATGGATACCAACAAACGCACTTTGGTTGCTTATATCCACTTCTTTTGTAATCTCGTAAGAAAACACACAAGGCACGCCCATACATTGCGCTTCAATGCCAACAAGGGGCAATCCCTCGTATCTAGACGGCAGTATAAACACGTCGCACACTGCATAGTATTCAGCTATGTTTTGTGCGTTATCTACAAAAATAACTTTGCCCATTAGCCCCAACGCACTCGCCCTATTTTGTAGCTTTTCTTTAAGCGCACCACTACCCACAATTATAAGCTTTGCATTGCTAATCTCACCCGCTAATTTGTGGAAAATTTCAAGTGCAAACAGTTGGTTCTTTTGATATTCTAGCCGCCCCACAGTGCCCACAACAAAGCTAGCAGTTAATCCCATTTTGTCACGCATACGTCGCCTTAATTTAGTATCATTTTTAAATGTGTTAAGGTCAATTGCGTTTCTTATTATGGTGACTTCATTTAGTGTGCCATACAACCATTTGCCCGCAACCCTACTGCACGCAAGCCGCACCGTTGACTGCCCACTGCAAAACCGCTTTAATATGTTTTTTACTATTGCAGTAGCCTCATATTTGTAGGTGGTGCTGTGTGCGTGGCATATGCGATTTTTAACCCCCGCGCGGCGCGCAACCCACAACGGGAACACCGACATCGTCGTTAAATTTGCGTGCACGGCATAGTAATCTTTATCCTTAATATATCTATAAAACGCCCCACACGACTGCGTCACTTTTATGAAGTTTGGAATATAATAAACATTGCCACCCAATGCGCGAATCTCACTGTCGTAAATTGACGGAGCATAGGTGTAAAAATCGAAAACATATTGCGTGCGGTCAATGGCTCTAAAATAATTTAAGATACATATCCCCACCCCGCCTTCCATTTTGCCCACAACTTGAGCTATGCGTTTGGCGTTGTGCTGTGCAGCGCGCTCCGCAAGCCCTACATAATGCACTCTATTATCAGTGTCAACTTTATCATCTATTGCATCTATGCTTATGTGGCGGATAAAGTGCTCTTCCCCCTTAACAACCACCATTATTGTGCGATACAATATGGCAATATCCATAAATATGTTGCGATGCTTTGCATATTCCGCGTCATAATAACTGCGCTCTTTGGTGCTAAGATGCCCGTTTCCATTAACTTGCGCAAGCCCCGTTAGCCCCGGCAACACCCTAAATTTTGCAAGCTCCCACCTATCATATCCGCCTATATAACTGGATAAAAATGGGCGCGGGCCTATAAATGACATATCCCCCGACAAAATATTGAACAACTGCGGCAGCTCATCTAACTTGGTTGCACGCAAAAATCGCCCAACACGGGTCACATTTTCACTGTTTTTTTCAACTATTGGCTTGCAATTGTCAAATGGCACCTCTGTTGTAAGCATAGTGCGGAACTTGTATATCTTAAATTCAGCCCCGCTTTTGCCACTTCTCACTTGCCCAAATACTATAGCGCCCTTACTATCTACCTTGATTGCCACCGCTATAACTAAAAAAAATGGCAAAAACAACACTATTGCAAGCAATGCAATTATTCTGTCTGCCACATATTTAATAATTTTATCCGCTATCCGTAACATCTACTTTAGTATGCCACAAGCTCTTCTTTATATCCTATTTAAAAAACCTCGCACAAAATGATAAAGAGAACCGAATAAATCCGATTCTCTCTATCTATGATAAGGGGGAAAATTATGAGCTATTTAATGTAGCTTTATTATACAACAAGATATAAAATTATGCAATACTTTTACACGCAATAAAAAAAGTAAAAAATTAGTAAAAGTGTCAATGGTTGATACATTTCCTTAGCATTTTGTAAGCTTTTAGGGGTCAATGCTTAGTGCTAAAATTTTATTTAACAACAAAATATACATAAAAAAATCGATTTTATACATTTTGAAAATAATTTATCGGATATTTATGCAGTTTCCAAAAGTGTAATAATTTTGTAATTTGCTGAAAAAAACTGAAAAAAACTAATTGTCATAATTGAAAAAATTTTTAATATTATGTAAGGTGAGGTGAAAATGAAGCGAGTTTTGGCAGTTTTGATTATTTTTTCTACTATGCTATTGACATTTGTGGCTTGTGATGCAACTGATGATTCTAGCCCGATAGAAAGCATAGAAAGCGTTACAGAATATAATATTGATGTAGAAATTTCAGAAGATTTAGAGGACTTAACTTTATATTCTGAGATATTATACACAAATTGCACTGCAGACACATTGACAAGTATTGGGGTATATTGTTATCCTTTGGCGTATATGAAAGACACCGAAGAAAAGGCATATTTGTACACATTAGATAAGTATTGCACGATAGAAAACTTTGAAGTGCTTATAAATGGCGAGGCTGCTACATATGAAATTGACACATCTTGCGCATATTTGAGCATTGATTTAGCGGGTGGAGTTATGCCCGAGGCGCAAATTGAGGTGGGTATAAGTTATGATATTTCTGTTCCGCACTGTGACTTGCGATTTGGGTTATATGACAACACATTGAGTCTTGGCAATTTTTATCCCGTTGTTGCAGTATATGAAAATGGCAGTTTCCGCAAAGACGAGTATACTATGGTAGGCGACCCATTTTACAGTGAAATTAGCGATTTCCACGTTTCAGTTACTGCCCCCGAAACGCTAATTTTGGCAACAAGTGGAGATATTATTTCAGAATCCGCAACTGAAAACAGCACCAAAATATATACAATAGAGGGTGAAGATTTGCGAGATTTTGCAATGAGCGCCAACTATAATTACAACATAACAGAGGGCAGTAGTGGCAGCACAAAAGTGTTAGTTTACACCGTTGATGATGACGGCGCAGACATATTAGCAACCGCAGTATCCGCCCTAGAAGTGTTTGGCAATATTATGGGCAGCTATCCTTATAGTACATTTAGTGTTGTAGAAACCGCCTTTTACTATGGTGGTATGGAGTATGGCAGTTTTGTAACAATAAGTGATGATGTTAGCAATTGCGACGAAGTAATAATACACG
>JAWXUT010000074.1:0-8496 GCA_044426075.1 Bacillota bacterium | reverse complement strand
GACTAACGCACCCTACAATTATACAATTTATCTGTTATACAAACAACGACGTTTTATTCTTCTTCTTCGCTATTCACTCTTCACTCAACCCGCTTGCGGGTTCGCGGGCGTCAGACTACCACCCTACGATTGTATGATTTATCAGTGATACAAACAACGGCGAACGAATAAACAACGGCGCATTTAAAATGATCAACCCTTTACGGGTTTCTCAATTCTTCATTCTTCTTGTTCGTAGTAATACGAGTAATCTATACCCTTCATAAACATATCGCGGTCATCAATATTGCTAGTTAGTGCATTAGACAATAAGGTACTTATTTCTTTTGTATCGTTTACGCTTTTTGCCATAGCCATTAAATAATCCGTTTTGTTTATTTTGCTCCAATCAACACATTGTTTTAAAGACCTTTTCAGCATTAAATCTAGCCATATCCTCGTGCTTCTGCCATTGCCTTCCATAAATGGGTGAGCAACATTCATTTCAACATATTTATCAATAATTTCTTTCAAGCTAGCTTCTGCCATATTTTCAATTGCGCTTAATGAAGAAGCAAAATGTTGATATAACGCAAAAGAAAAACCGCCTTTAGAAATATTCTTTGACCTTATTTGACCCGCAAAATCATACAACCCACCAAAAATATAAGCGTGAATTTGTTGTAATCCTTTTACAGTGCCAACTTCAATTTGATTCAGCAAATTACTTTCGTATAAGGAATAAGCTTTCTTTTTGCTTTGCCCGTCAAGTGAATTGTCGCTATAAAGAAACCACTCTAAAAAATCAGCACCTTTGTTTTTAGGGAATTTTTTTGCAACAAACACTACCATTTCGCTATCGATTATATCTGTCAAATAAAACTTGCCGTCGCTAGCTTTCAATTTCAGTTGTCCGATTTTTTCGGACAACTGAATGTTTTCGGCACATAGTTTTTTCTTAAAATCATTCCAATACTTTCGGGGCTGTTTGCTTTTGCTTATTGAAGCACAAACATCAACCGCAGAAAAAAGCCAAGTGAAGGTGTCTTTGCACCACACAGCTCTTACCTCTAAATCAGAGTAAAATCGTATAGATATCTGATGGTTGAAGTTATGCATACTTTCTCCTAAAATTTATTACAAAAAAGGGCTATAAAGAATTGTTGTCTTTGTAGCCCAGTTTGTTTATTCTGCTGTTTCGGTTGCGGTGGTTTCGGTTGCAACTTCTGCTGTTTTGGTTGCCGTTGTTGGTGTTTCGGGTACCGATTCTTCAGTTTCTATGGTGTCATAGTTGGCATCTTCTTCGTGTGGAGTCAGTGCCATCGCTGCTACTTTGCCGTCGCCCCTTAGTTTCATTAGGCGCACGCCTTGTGTGCTTCTGCCGATTTTTGATATCATACTTGCTTGTATGCGGATCATTGTGCCGTTGTCTGCAATTATTATTATATCATCATCTGCGTTAACAAGTTTTAGGTTTACTAGTGCACCAGTTTTTTCTGTAAATGTACCAGCTTTGATGCCTTTACCTGCTCTGCCTTGTAGTCTGTAATCTTCAATATCACTGCGTTTGCCATAGCCTTTTTCAGTTACAGTTATAACTTCTTTGCCTTCTTTTACAATCGCCATATCAACTACGTACTCATCGCCATCTACGCGGATACTCTTAACGCCTTGTGAACCTCTGCCCGTTTTGCGAACATCTTTTTCACTGAATCTGATACATTTTCCGCTTGAACTTGCCATTAGGATTTCATCTTCGCCAGTGGTTAGGTCGGCTACAATTAGTTCGTCATCGTCGTTTAGAACAATTGCAATTTTGCCGTTTCTTCTTATGCTTGAGAAGTCTTTTAAATCACATTTTTTGATTAAACCGTTGCGGGTCGCCATCATCATAAAGCCGTTTTCGTATTCTTTAATTGATAGCATTGTTGTGATTTTTTCGCCTTCTACTAGTGGCAATAGGTTTACCATTGCACGACCCTTGCTGATGCGGGTTGCTGCTGGTACTTCGTATGCTTTTATGCAATAAACTCTGCCCTTGTTGCTGAAGAATAGTAGGTCATCGTGCGTGTTGGTTACAAATATTTGTGCAACAAAGTCTTCATCTTTGGTTTTGTGTGCTGTAACGCCAGTGCCACCTCTGTTTTGTGCTTTGTATTCTGCAACTGATATACGCTTTACATATCCTTGATATGTCATTGATACAACAACATCTTCTTTTTCAATTAGATCTGCAATGTTGATTTCTGATATATCATAACTTAATTCACTACGGCGTGGATCATCGTATTTGTCTTTTACATCGCCAAGTTCTGTTTTGATGATAGTTTTTACACGCTCTGGATTTGATAAAATATCTCTATAATCTGCTATTGCTGCCACAACATCATCTAGTTCTGCATTTAGTTTTTCAGTTTCTAGGTTGGTCAATTGGCGTAAACGCATTTCTAATATTGCGTTACATTGCTTTTCGCTTAGGGCAAACCTTTCCATAAGTTTTACCATCGCCTCTTGACGCTCTTTTGAACTCTTGATTATTGCGATAACTTCATCAATGTTTGCTTGAGCAATAACCAAACCACGCAAAATGTGTTCGCGGTCTAGTGCTTTGTTTAATAGATATATTGTTCTTCTTTCAATTACTTGTTTTTGATGAGCAACATATGCTTCTAATATCTCTTTTAAGTTAAGAACCTTTGGTACATTATTTATTAGTGCCAAAAGGGTGATGCCTGTTGCAACTTGTAAGTTGGTTTGCTTGTACAAACTGTTTAGAACAACTTGTGGTTGTGCATCTTTTTTGATATCTATTACTATACGTAAACCGAAACGGTCGCTTTCTTCTTTAACATCGCTTATACCCTCAAGTTTTTTGTCGCGAACTTGGTCGGCGATATTCTTTATTAGGTTTGCTTTGTTTACTTGATAAGGAAGTTCGGTTACTACAATGCGGTGCCTATTGTTGCCGTGTTCTTCAATCTCGCAACGTGAACGCATTACTATGCCACCTTTACCCGTTTTGTAGGCTTGGCGTATTGCCGCTCTGCCTAGTACTAGTCCGCCAGTTGGATAGTCGGGGCAAGGGATATATTCCATTAACTCCTCAACTGTTATATCTGGGTTTTCTAACACTGCAATTGTGCCGTTTATAACTTCACCTAGGTTGTGTGGGGGTATGCTTGTTGCCATACCTACCGCGATACCTTCGCTTCCGTTTACTAATAAGTTTGGATACTTGCTTGGCAATACCGTTGGTTGCATTAGCGTGTCATCAAAGTTAGGATAAAAATCTACCGTCTCTTTGTCTATGTCTTTTAACATCTCGCCCGCAATCTTACTTAGCCTTGCTTCTGTATACCTTTGTGCAGCTGGTGGATCACCATCAACTGAACCAAAGTTTCCGTGTCCGTCAACTAGCTTTGTTCTTATGCTGAAATCTTGCGCTAGCCTTACCAACGCATCGTAAACTGAACTGTCGCCGTGTGGGTGATATTTACCCATAACTTCACCAACAATTCTCGCGCATTTTTTGTGCGGATTGTTGTATGTGTTGTTTAGCTCGCTCATTGCATACAATATCCTACGATGTACGGGCTTCAATCCGTCGCGAACATCTGGAATTGCACGGCTTACGTTTACTGCCATTGCATAGCTGATAAAGGATTTACTCATCTCATCCATTATCTTAATTGGTACAATTTTGGTCTTATCAAGTGTTGCCTTGATAGTACTCATATCTAATCTAGAACTAGTTGTTGCCATATTATATATCTAACTCCTTTACAAGGGTTGCGTTTTCTTCAATAAATGCACGCCTCAACTCTGGTTGATCACCCATTAGTAGGCTGAAAATTGCATCTGCTTCTTCTGCATCATCAACTGTTACTTGAAGCAATGTGCGTGTTTCGGGGTTCATTGTTGTTTCATACAATTGGTTGGCGTTCATCTCACCAAGACCTTTGTATCGTTGCAAGTCATATTTACCAACTGCGGTTGCTTGGAAATCTTTAAGCTCGGTGTCGCTGTACATATAGTGCTCTTCTTTGCCCTTGCTTACCTTATATAATGGTGGCAATGCAACATATACGTGCCCTTGCTCAACAATTGGTTTCATAAATCTGTAGAAGAAGGTCAACAACAATATTCTGATATGGCTACCATCTACGTCCGCATCGGTCATACAGATAATACGGTCGTAACGCAACTTCTCGATATTGAAATCTTCTTTATATCCGCAACCAAAAGCCTTAATCATACTCTTGATTTCTTCATTGTCCAGAATACGCGCCATAGTTGCCTTTTCTACATTAAGAATTTTACCTCTTAGTGGAAGAATTGCTTGTATTTGCCTATCACGGCCTTGTTTTGCTGTGCCACCAGCCGAATCTCCCTCAACTATATAAACTTCACAGTTTTTAGGGTCGGTGTTGGTGCAGTCTGCAAGTTTGCCTGGAAGCGTAGTTGTCTCCATAACGCCTTTGCGGAATGACTCACGCGCTTTGCGTGCTGCCTCTCGTGCGCGTTGGGCGGTAATGGATTTTAATATCAATTCTTTTGCAACTTTTGGGTTCTCTTCAAAAAACTCGCCTAGCTTTGCGGTTACTACTTTGTTTGTAAGTGTACGCATATCGCTATTGCCAAGTTTTGTTTTGGTTTGACCCTCAAATTGTGGTTCGGTTAATTTAACACTTATAACTGCAACAAGCCCTTCACGAACATCATCACCGCTAAGTTTTTCATTTTCTTTTAGTGTGCGTGACTTTTGACCATATTCATTTATGCATTTTGTAAGTGCAGTTTTAAATCCGTCTAAATGTGCGCCGCCTTCTTCTGTATTGATGTTGTTTGCAAAGGTGTGTATAACTTCGTTATATCCGGTATTAAATTGCAATGCAACCTCAACTTGATTTTCTTCCCCGTGATAATCAAAATATAATATGCTAGGAAGAATAGTCTCTTTATTGCGACTTAAATTTTCAACATAGTGAATAATTCCGCCTTCATAACAGAACACTTCTGCACGTTCTTGCCCCTCTCGGGTATCCGAAACGCTGATTTTGAGACCCTTATTTAGATAAGCGAGCTCCCTAAGCCTCAAACGCATAATGTCATATTTTAGTACTGTTGTTTCAAATATCTCTCCATCTGGAAAGAATGTAACCGCAGTTCCCGTTGTGTCTGATGTGCCCACAATTGCTAAATCGCCTTGTGGAATGCCTCTAACATAGTCTTGGCTGAACAGTGAACCGTTCTGCTTTACTTCTACGTGAAGCCTCTCTGACAGCGCATTAACTACTGATAAACCAACACCGTGCAAACCACCGCTGATTTTGTATCCGCCACCGCCGAACTTACCGCCCGCGTGTAGCTTTGTTAAAACAACTTCTACAGCAGATTTATTTTCTGATGCGATAATACCCGTTGGTATGCCTCTGCCGTTATCTTGTACCTTACAAGAACCGTCTGGCAAGATAGTAATCTCAATGTGCGTACAGTAGCCTGCTAGCGCCTCATCAATTGAGTTGTCTACAATCTCTGTTACTAAGTGATGTAGACCCTTTTCATCGGTGCTGCCGATATACATACCAGGTCTTTTACGGACGGGCTCTAACCCCTCTAAAACCTGAATGGCACCTTGGTCATAACTGTGTTGTACTTGTTCAGTCATTATTAACTCCTTGTAAGTTTGTTAATTTCTCTTACAGATATTATATCACACATTTTTCAATTTGTCACTACTTTAATAATTAAAATATAAAACACGCGCGCACACACGCGCACATATACGCGCACGCGCGTTCAATATTAGATATATATAGGTATAATAGTTGATATTTATTGTAAAATTAACATAATGCGAAGTGCAATGCATAAGATTGTAGGGTGCGGCAGTCCCCTGACGCCCGCATCCATATTAAAATTATTGATAATGATAAAATGTAATTTTACAAGTTTACATCGTCGTATCTTTGATATTTGAATGAAACAAACAATAGAAATAACCCAAACTTGCGATAAGGTGGCGGGCGTCAGAGGACTAACGCACCCTACGATTGTATAGAGTATGCGTTTAAACAATAACGGCGATAAAATAAACAACGGCGTGAAAATGCAAAGCGGATTGCGGGCGTCAGAGGATTCGCGAACATATATCAATCCTTTATGGGTTCTTAATTTTTAATTTTCACTTCTCTAAAGTTGCTTGCGATTGCAATATCGTCGCCACTGATTCCTAATTCTTTTAATTTGGCGAAAAAGAGGCGTTCCATTTCTGTGCTTACAAGTTGTCTTGTGAAAGATATGGTTGTGGTGTCGCCAAAGCTAACAACGCCCATATTGCGGGGCACTTTGCGAGACACATTTGAGTTGAAAGCTAGGTGTTTTATGTGGCAAGACACGCACTCGGGCAAGTTAATTACGCCCATATTGCTAATTATCATAGTTTGTTTTGTTTTTACGCTTAGTGTTTTGCTTGCTTTTATTATTATAGTTTTTAAGAAAAGGGGCATAATTTTCATCAAAAATACGCGGTCAATTAATGAGGATAGGCATATTTTATCGCGAAGCGTGTCTTTATCCATCTCTCTTTTTAATTCTTTTGCGATAACTTCGGCGTAGGCTGCCACCGTTCGGGGGGTGGTGTTGGGGTTTATTTTGCATTTTGCCATAGACGTGAAGTTTGTAACTGTGGTGCTAGGGAAAATTTTGCGCAAGTTGATAGGAATCATTACATCTATATCCTTATCGGAATAGTTTTTTGCGTGCAGTTCTGCAACGGAGAGCATAGCAACTGCTGATAGAAGCACGGTTATTGTGCATCCCATTTGTTTAGAAATGGTTTTTAATGCGGAAGTTTTTATGTAGCCCTCAATAAGCCCGTATCCTACTTTATGGAAGCGTTTGCCTTTAACTTGCAGCGCGTCTTTTCCGGTCATTTTGCCAATAACACCGCCAAAAAGCTTGTATTTGCGATAGTAGGTGGTAAATGCGTCTTGCGTTTCTGCAGGAGACACAGCTTCTGTTATAACTTTGATGTCGCCTTGCTCGCTAAGCTCTTTGCCGGAGCACAACAAATATTGATAAATAAGCGATTTTACAAATTCCATAGCGCCCGTGGCGTCACACAATGCGTGAAAAAAATCTACATTTATCTTGTTGCCAAAGTAACTCACCCTAAACATATAGTGGTGGTTGCTTAAAAAATCTATTTTTTGGAAGAGTCTGCCGTTATCTTCTTTTACAACCGGCCTTTTTGTGTTGAAATCAAAATAATGATGAAAAAATCCGCTCCTTAACTCCACGGCAAAAGTGGGGAACCTAGGCAAAATAGCTTCTACTGCTTCAAGAAGTTGGTCTTTGTCTATGTGCTCCACCATAGCTGCGCTTAGTCTAAATAGGCTCTGCGTTGAGGGCGTTATGCTCATCGGATAGATTACCGCGGATTGATCCATGCGATACCATTTTTCGTATTTGATTTTTTTGATAATTACTCCTTAGCAGAAACTCTGCCTATCTATTTTATCACATTTTGGCATAACAGTCAAGAAGCATTCATAAACTTACAAAAAGAGGTATTTTATGGAAAAATCAAATAATATTCCGCACACAATGGCGTACGCCAACAACAAGTTAGAACTAACTGGCGTGCAAGAAGTTGTCAGTTTTGAAGATAAAGAAGTGGTTCTTGTGCTATATAAAGGCGGACTAAAAGTGCTAGGACACAACCTTATTGTGTCGCAACTGGATACAGCAACGGGCAAAATAACCATAGTTGGTGATGTAAACGGCATAATTTACACCAACCAGACCGCAAAGGTTCCGCTAGCAAAGAGGCTTTTTAAATGAACAACGACGTTGCCTTGCAGCTTTATGGAGGTGTGTTGTTTGTGGCTTTAGGGGCGCTGTTTGGGTTTATCCACATTGTAGTGCTTGCCTCTTCTGCTGCAAAAAATTGGCGCATTTTAGGGCACGTGCTAGAGGCGGTTGCGATTATTATATATGGAATTATATTTATTATAGTATCCCATTTTTTGTTCAACGGACTTGTGATATATTATACTGTTTTTAGTGCTATTTGTGGCTTTATCTGCATTGTATCAACACTAAACACCCCCATAAAGAGGAAAATTATACTATTTGTCGCCGTGCATAAGGCTAAAAAATCCGCACATAATAAGGGTAATGACAAGGGGGAAAAATGTCAAATAGAAAAAACAAACATAACAAAAATCAATTTAACGAATTAAACAGAAGCGACATAGAAAATTACGAAACACACACCTCAGCCGGTATGCAAGAACTGTCTCCTAGCTTTTTAGGCACGGGCATTGAAGCAAGCCAAGAACAAGATTGTGGCAATGCGTGTGGTTGCGGATGTGAAGCGAGCCAAGAACAAGACTGTGGCAATGCGTGTGGTTGCGGATGTGAAGCAAGTCAAGAGCAAGATTGTGGCAATGCGTGCGGCAGTTGTTGTGAAAGCGCAGAAGAGAGAGATTGCCAATGTGGCGACAATTGCGA
>JAWXUT010000073.1:0-8753 GCA_044426075.1 Bacillota bacterium | reverse complement strand
GAACAACGCTTCCGCGCATTAAAGGCGTTATATGCCTATCAAATGGTGCATCCAGGCAAAAAACTTAACTTTATGGGCAACGAGTTCGGGCAATTTATTGAATGGAACTTTGCAAAAGAGTTGGATTGGTTGTTGCTAGATTATCCTGCGCACAAAGGCATACAAAACTATGTTAAATATTTGAATCATATTTATCTTGAAAACTCACCACTATATGAACTTGACAACACTTATGACGGTTTTAAATGGATAGTTGTAGATGATGCAATTCAGAATGTTGTGGCGTTCTACAGAATAAACAGAGCGGGCGAATTTATAGTGGCGCTAATTAGTTTTTCTGATGTAACAAGACCAAAATATCGCATTGGCGTGCCAAAAGCGGGCGAATACAAAATAATCTTGGATTCTAATAACAAAGAATATGACGGCCATTGTGGCAAAAAGAGCAATGTAAAAACAAATAACACTGAAATACACGGTCACCCACAATCAATTGAAATTGATTTGGAGGGCAACACCGCACTATTATTAAAACTAGTCAAGGAGGAAAAGACATGTTAGTAAGAAAGGAATGTGTAGCAATGTTGCTTGCTGGAGGGCAAGGCACAAGGCTAGGCGAATTGACACAGAATGTAGCTAAACCAGCAGTTCCATTTGGTGGTAAGTACAGAATAATTGACTTTACTCTATCAAATACAATAAATTCTGGCATAGATACAATTGGTGTTTTAACACAATATCAACCATTTGAATTGAACCAATACATAGGTAACGGTCAACCTTGGGATTTGGATAGATTGAACGGAGGCGCATTTGTATTGCCACCATATCAAAAAGCTAAAAGCGGTGAGTGGTATAAGGGTACAGCCAACGCAATTTATCAAAATATCAACTTTATCGATAGATACAACCCAGAATATGTACTTATTTTGAGTGGTGACCATATCTACAAGATGAACTATGATAAAATGCTAACAGCTCATAAAGAAAAGGGCGCTGATTGTACAATAGCAGTACTAGATGTTCCACTAGAAAATGCAAGCAGATTTGGCATAATGAACACCAAAGAAGACGGCACAATTTTTGAGTTTGAAGAAAAACCAAAACACCCAAAAAGCACAAAAGCAAGTATGGGAATTTATATCTTTAGCTGGGATAAGTTGCGCAAATACCTAATTCTTGATGAGGAGAGTAAGGCAAGCAGCAACGATTTTGGTAAAAACATAATTCCTAGTATGTTGGACGCTGGCGAAAAGATGATTGCATATGACTTTGAAGGTTATTGGAAAGATGTAGGAACAATTAGTTCACTTTGGGAAGCCAATATGGACATTTTGGATGCCACAAGTGGAATTAATCTTAACGATAGAGATTGGAAGATTTATGCGCGTAACCAAGCGGAGCCACCACACTTTATAGGTGACAATGCACGTGTAGTAAATAGTATAATAAGCGAAGGTGGCAACATTGACGGTGAGATTATAAACAGTGTAATTTCAACTGGCGTATCTGTAGCACCTGGTGCACAAATTATAAACAGCATAATAATGCCAAACACAGTAGTTGAGCGTGGTGCAGTTATCAATCATTCAATAGTAGGTTGGGGCGCACGCATAGCAGCTGGAGCTGTTGTTGGTGAAAAGCAAACTGCAAGCGTAAACGGCGAGTGGGTAATTTCAGTAGTTGGACCAGAGGTTGCAATTTCTGAAGGCACCAAAGTTGCCGCAGGCGAAATGGTAGGGGGTAAGTAATTATGAATACAAAAATGATGAGCGTACTTTTTGCAGCTGGTAACGAAAGCAAATTAAACGAATTAACAATCCACAGAACAACAGCATCATTGCCATTTGGTGGCAGATACAGATTGGTAGACTTTGCGCTATCAAACCTAGTAAACAGCGGAATAACAAGTATCGGTATTGTAACGCGTAACAATTATAGTTCACTTATGGACCACATCAGAATGGGTCGTGACTGGGACTTGAACAGAAAAAATAGTGGTATAATGGTTTTTCCACCATTTGTATTGAACACATCTCGTGAGGTATACAAGGGTAAAATTGAGGCATTATATACAATTATTGAGTTCATTAAGAGGTCAGTTGAAGGATATGTTGTTATTGCAAACTGTAACATTGCAGCAAATATTGACTTTGAAAAAGTGCTTGCAAAACACCTAGAAACTGGCGCAGATATCACAATGCTATGCCACAAAGGTAAGGCGACAACAAGCAAGAGGGTTATTGTTGAAAAAGACAGTGCAGATAAAGTTGTTGATTTGTGTTTTTCTGAGATGCCTCAAGAAGAAGAAAAGTGCATAAGTTTAAACACATATCTAATTAAAAAAGAGTTGTTAGTTAGCTTAGTTGAAAGCGCATATGCACGCGGATTTGTAAACTTCGAAAAGGATATTTTGTTTAAAGAAGTTTCAGACGGCAAAATTTATGCATATGATATTGAAGGTTATGCAGCTATTGTAGATGATGTAAAAACATATTACAATGAGTCAATGGCGCTACTAAACTACGAAACACGCGCACAATTGTTCGATAGCGGTAGCAAAATTTATACAAAGGTTAAAGATAGTATCCCAACCATATATGGTGAAAACAGTGCAATTAAAAATTCACTTATTGCAGACGGTTGTGTGATTGACGGCACAGTTGAAAATTCAATTTTGTTCCGTAATGTAAGAATACAAAAGGGCGCAGTTGTTAAGGATAGTATCATAATGGAAGACGGCACTGTTATGGCAAATAGCGTGCTTGCATATGCTATTACTGATAAGGGCGTAACTATTAGAGAAAGCAGACAAATATCAGGATTTTCAACCTATCCGATAGTTATTGTAAAAAATAAAGTAGTATAAAAATTAAACTGCCTGTAGATTTCTATGGGCAGTTATTAAATAAGAGATAAATGGAGGTAAAAATGAAAGTTTTATTTGCAGCTGCAGAGGCAGGTCCATACATTAGAACGGGTGGTTTGGGTGACGTTGCGCAAGCATTGCCACTAGCATTAACCGCAAAAAATCAAGATACAAGAGTAATATTGCCACTTTATAGTGATATTGCAGAAAAATATAGCGCAAGCCTAACCTTTGTAGGTTCGGTTATAGTGCCACTAGGCTGGCGCCAACAATATGCGGGCTTGTTTACAGATGTTGTAGACGGAGTTAGATATTATTTTGTTGATAACGAATATTACTTTAGCAGAAAAGGTATATATGGCTTTTTTGATGACGGCGAGAGATTTGCGTTTTTCAGCAAAGCTATATTAGAACTTATGCCAATAATGGATTTCTATCCAGATGTGCTACATTGTAATGATTGGCAAACTGGTTTAATTCCAGTAATGCTTGACTGCTATTATCGTGGCATTGAAGCATACAGCAATATGAAAACATTGGTTGCAATCCACAATATAGAATTCCAAGGCAATATGGATCCATATGTTATTGGAGACGTGTTTGGGATCCCAAGTAGCCACACTAGGGTGGTTGAATACAAGAATAATGCAAATATGCTAAAAGCTGGTATTGAAAAAGCAAACAAAGTTGTAACAGTTTCACCAACATATGCAAATGAGATTTTGAGTCCATTTTTCAGCTATGGATTGGAAGATATTTTGTATGCAAGAAAGTATAAATTAAGCGGAATTGTAAATGGCATTGATACAGTTATGTACAATCCACAAAAAGATAAGGCGTTGTTTAAAAACTTCAGTTGGAGAACAAGAAAGAACAAGGCAGAAAACAGAGCTGGTTTGCAAAAGATGATGGGCTTACCCGTTGCGGAAAAACCACTTATCGGTATGGTTACCCGTTTGACATCACAAAAAGGTATAGACCTTGTGTTGCACGTGTTTGATGAAATTATGAGGCACGACGTACAAATGGTAATTTTGGGCACTGGTGACTGGAAGTATGAAAACGCGTTGCGTGAGCTTCAAGCAAGATATCCAGATAAATTGGCAATTAGCATAAACTTTTCACAAGACATTGCAAACAAAATTTATGGCAGCAGCGATATGTTTTTGATGCCAAGCAAATTTGAACCTTGTGGATTATCACAAATGATAGCAATGCGCTATGGTTCTGTGCCAATTGTACGCGAAACTGGCGGTCTTAAAGATACGGTTGAACCTTTTAATCCAACCAATATGACTGGTGTGGGATTCACCTTTAAGAGCTATGATGCGTATGATATGTTAGACGCAATTAACAGAGCAATAGGCACATTCTACAATAAAAAAGAGTGGGATACTGTTGTATCGAATGCAATGAAAGTGGATTCAAGTTGGAATGTTTCCGCAGATGCCTACATTAAATTGTACGAGTCACTATAAAAAAGCAAATAAACGGCAAAACTTTTAGGTTGGTAACTCCAATATTGTTTACAACCGAGTAAAATGTAGCTAGAATATATGTATACGACAAAAAGGAGTAATAGAGGGATATGAAAAAACTAAAGAAAGCGGAGCTTCGCCAACTTATTGAAACAAAACTTGCACAGACATTTGGGGTTTCATATAAGGATGCAAGCAAAGAAATTATGTTCCGCGCATTAAGTCTTGTAACAAAAGACTTATTAACAGAAAAGCGCTTAGCTTTTAAAGAAGACGTTAAAAATAAAGACATGAAGCAAGTTTACTATATGTCAATGGAATTTTTACTAGGCCGCAGCTTAAAGAATCATTTATATAATATGGAAATGTTAAAAACCGCTACATCAGTGGTTAAAGATATGGGTTATAATATTGATGATCTTATTGAAGAAGAACCAGATGCAGGTTTGGGCAATGGCGGACTTGGCAGATTGGCTGCAGCTTATATGGACAGTTTGACATCTTGCGGATATCCAGCGGGCGGATTTAGTATTCGTTACGACTACGGTATTTTCGCACAAAAGATAGTAGACGGTTGGCAAACAGAGCTACCAGACTACTGGCTACGCAAAGGTGATGTATGGCTAAAACAACGCAGTGCAATATTCAAAGTTAAATTTGGCGGAAGAGTAGAGCAAAATTGGATTGACGGCAAGTTGACTTGTGAGCAAAAAGATTATACAACTATAATTGCAGAACCATATGATATGAATATCAGCGGATATTCCAGCCCAGCAGTAAACACATTGCGTTTGTGGAGAGCTAAAGCTCCCGACGAAATAGATATGGCATTGTTTGCAAAAGGCGAATATGTTAAAGCTATTGAAACAAAGGCGCTTGCTGAATCAATAAGCAAAATTTTGTATCCAGCAGATGACCATATACAAGGTAAATCATTAAGACTACAACAACAATATTTCTTTGTAAGCGCAAGCGTGCAGAGCATACTAGAAAATTATCTTCGCACCAATGAAACCTTGGATAATTTAGGCAAAAAAGTGGCAATTCACATCAATGATACCCACCCTGCACTATGTATCCCAGAACTTATGCGCATACTTTTAGATGATCATGGTTACAGTTGGGAGCAAGCTTGGGCTATTACAACCGAAGTTATCAGCTACACTAACCACACAGTTATGCAAGAAGCACTTGAAAAATGGCCACTACACCTATTTGCACAGTTGTTGCCACGTATCACTCAAATCGTTGAAGAAATCAACAAGAGATACTTTGCAGAATACTTTGATAAATACCATGGAGATTGGCAAAAAGTTAGAGATAACGCAGTTATCTGCAACAATCAAGTACTTATGGCAAACCTATGCTTAGTTGCATCACACACAGTTAACGGCGTTAGCGCATTGCACAGTGAGATTCTTAAAAATGATGTATTTAGAGATAGTTACAGCGTTATGGAAGAAAAATTCACCAATGTTACAAACGGCATAACACATCGTAGGTGGTTGGGTGAATCTAATCCACTACTAACAAGAATGATTGCTGACCTTATTGGCGACGGTTTCTTGACAAATCCTAACGATTTAGAAAAACTTATGGCTTTTAAAGATGACAAGGCTGTTCTTGCAGAACTTGCAGCTATTAAACGCAAAAATAAGTTGAGATTAGTTGATTATATCGCAAAAGAAAACGGCGTTGAAGTTAGCCCAGATGCTATATTTGACGTTCAAGTTAAAAGATTGCACGAATATAAGAGGCAACTTCTTAACGCACTACAAATTTTGAACCTTTACAATAGGCTTAAAGAAAATCCAGATTTAGATATCACACCACGTGTATTTATCTTTGGTGCAAAAGCTGCGGGTTCATATTACATTGCAAAACTTACAATTAGATTACTTTATATGATTGGCGAGGTTGTAAATAACGATGCTAGCATTAAAGGCAAACTAAAGGTTGTTTTCTTAGAAAATTACAGAGTTTCTCTAGCAGAAATTGTAATGCCTGCAAGTGATATTAGTGAACAAATTAGTATAGCTGGTAAAGAAGCTAGTGGCACGGGTAATATGAAATTTATGATTAACGGCGCTGTTACTCTTGGCACAATGGATGGAGCTAACGTTGAAATCCACGAGAGAGTTGGCGATGATAACATATTCATATTTGGTTTGTTGACGGAAGAAGTACAAAGATTGCAATACAATTACAGTCCTTCTGACATCTATGCTCACGACCCACGCTTGCAAAAAATTATGGCACTATTAAGGTCTGGCATCAATGGCGTTAACTTTACTGAAATTGCCGATTACTTGACACTT
The DNA here is from genome assembly GCA_044426075.1 of Bacillota bacterium. GTDB lineage: Bacteria > Bacillota > Clostridia > Christensenellales > DTU072 > JAWXUT01. The sequence goes on along the minus strand of JAWXUT010000073.1, from coordinate 2,088 downwards.
GGCAGAAGCGGGCAAGCTGATCCATATATGTGTTTTGCTGATTTTGATAGCTATGTAAAAGCGCAAGATAAAGTTGATGCAACATACAAAGATTGTGATCGTTTCCGCAGTATGTCACTTGTGAATATTGCAAAAGCAGGTTTCTTTGCAGCAGACAGAAGTGTTACTGAATACGCAGAAAGAATTTGGAATTTACAAAGTATAAAGAGCATTAAATAATGTTAAAATTCAACTCTTGGAACAAAAAATATAAAACTCCATTTGGCGCGGTTAGTTGCGGAGAGGTGATAACATTCACCTTTCCAATAGACAAAAATGTGTCGCCAGATGAAGTTTTTATCATAGTGAGAAAACAAGAAAGGTCAGTTAAATATCAACTGCCTTTTTTGCGTGAAGAAGACGGTTTTGCAGTTTATCGCACATCATTTAGCTTGCAAGAAGCGGGCATATATTACTACAGATTTGAGGTGAATTGCGGAGGGCTTACGCACTTTGTTGGCAAAGGAATTGGTGGCTATGCAGTTAATGCAGATTGGTTGCCAGAGTTCCAATTGACGGTGTACGAAGCGGGATTTGAAGGTGCTAAATGGTTGAATGGTGGGCTTATCTATCATATCTTCCCTGACCGATTTGCCCGCGTTAAGGATAACCAAACACCGCTTTTCGGATACCTAAAGCATTGGCACGAAGATGTAACCGTTGTTGATGATGACGGTGTGTTTAGGGCAAATGACTTCTTTGGTGGCAACATTAAAGGTGTAATAAGTAAGATTGATTATCTTGTAAGTTTGGGTGTTAGTGCAATTTATTTTTCACCTATATTTGAATCTAGCAGCAACCACAGATACGACACCGCGGACTATATGAAAATTGATAGTTTGTTCGGCACAGAAGAAGAGTTTAGTAAACTGATAGAAAAATGCAAAAGCGCGGGGATTGAAATAATATTAGACGGTGTTTTTAATCACACGGGTGCAGATAGTATCTACTTTAATAAATTCAATCATTATAACAGCGTGGGTGCATATCAATCGCTAGAAAGCAAATACAACAGTTGGTACACGTTTACTGATTTTCCCGACACATACAAGTGTTGGTGGGATATAACAGTTGTGCCAACAATAGCGCGCGAGTCTGAAGGATATCAAGCACTTATAGCTGGCAAAAATGGCGTTATTGACAAATGGACAAAAATGGGCGTAAAGGGTTGGCGACTTGATGTTGTAGATGAACTTAGCGCAAATTTTGTTGAGAAGATAAGAGACCAAGCAAAATCGCACGGTGACGTTGCAGTTATTGGTGAAGTATGGGAAGATGCAAGCACAAAAGTTGCCTACTCTGAACAGCGCAATTATCTATTTGGCAAGCAATTAGACGGCGTTATGAATTATCCATATCGCACCGCAATTATCAATTATGTTAAAGGAGGCGCGCCTCACGATTTCAAAATTGATATAATGACAATTGCAGAAAATTATCCTATGTGCGTGTTAAACAACTGTATGACACTGCTTGGCACACACGACACTATTCGTACAATAAATGAGTTAAGCGATGTTGTGCAACCCGAAGATAGGTCAGAGAGGTTGTGGCGCAACTTAAGTAGTGCAGAATATTACACTGCAAAAAGAAGATTGCATTTAGCATCAATTTTGCAATACATTTTGCCCGGTGTGCCCACAGTTTACTATGGTGATGAAGTGGGTATGCAAGGTTGGCAAGATCCAGTAAACCGCAGAACATATCCCGCGATTATAGATACTGATATATTAGAACACTATAAAAAGCTAGGTGCGTTCCGCAAAGCGTATAGTGCCGATTTAACCAGTGATATTGAGATACATTGTTCGGGCGGAGTGCTAAAAATAACGCGAGGTAGGCTCACAATTACCGCAAACAACAGCTGGGAACCCTTGTCTTTAGGCAGTGAAGTTTATGACGAATTTTCTCACAGTTGGGTGACGGAAGTTGCAGGAATGAGCGCAATCATAACCAAATAATAAATTTGAATATCTAAAAGGGCTTATAAAGAAATGAATCTTTATAAGCCCCTTTATTTTTAATGAAAAATTTTGGAAATTGTATGGG
>JAWXUT010000072.1:0-8775 GCA_044426075.1 Bacillota bacterium | reverse complement strand
ACTAGCGTAAAAAAATAAGCTATTAATTCCTCAAAAAAATTAACATTTTGTTTTGATGAGATGTGACTCTCATCGTTTAATTCGTTCTTTAAATCTGTCTGTTCAATTGTCAAGGTTCTTTGCCGTGCTTGCGTACAAGCGACAGCTTTTATATGATATACCATATTCAATTAATTGTCAACTATTTTTTGCTAATTATAAAAACTTTTTTCAAAATTTAAAATTAGCTCTAGTTCTTCATTGTAAGCCTAACATTTGGCAATAATTGAAGGTATATCTTGCTGTTGTTACAGCGTTGCAATAATATCATAATATTATGGGTAATGTCAAAAACAATCATACAACAATCGTAAATTTGAAAAGTAAAATAATAGTAACCCGCAAAGCTTAGTTTCTATCCAACAAAAAAGTGAACTTTTTAGGGTTCACCTTTAAATATAAGTATTTGTAACATATTATAAAGGAACAATGCTACATCAAGTTATCAACCACGCCGTCATCATTCATTGTGATTCTGTCTGTGTTTGGTGAAAGTGGAAGCCCTGGCATAAGTAACATTTTGCCACTTGTGACTACAAGGAACTCCGCGCCACCACGTGGAATTACATCTTGAATTTCAAATACGAATCCGTCTGCAGCCCCCAACGCCTTTGCGTCTGTGCTAAATGAATATTGATTTTTTGCTATGCAAACTGGAAACGCACTGTAAATTTCACTTTGAGATAGAATTGCAATTTGTTCTTCTGCACGTTCAGAATAAGTTACGCTACTTGCACCATATATATTGCAAGCAACCGCTTCAATCTTGTTTTTAATGCTAGCGGATAATGGATAAGTAAGTGTTAATTTTGGTGTTGGCATATCGCATAGAGCAAGCACTTCTTCAGCGAGAGCAAGTGCACCTTTTCCGCCTTCAGCAAAACTTGTAACTTCAATTGCCTTACTTCCGCAAGATATGCATAGTTCGTTTATAAGTGCAATTTCGCTATCTGTGTCTGCATAAAATCTGTTGATTGCAACAACTACGCGTTGGTTGAATTTTTGCATATTTAGGATATGTTTCTTAACGTTACTGAATCCCAAACTTATTGCTTCAAGATTTTCATTGCCACATTCAGCTTGTGGAACACCGCCGTTATACTTTATACTTCTTGCCGTTACAACAAGCACTGTACAACTAGGTTCAATGCCCGCAGTGCGACACTTTATGTCAAAGAACTTTTCTGCCCCGAGTTCTGCACCAAAGCCCGCTTCTGTTATGACATAATCACTTATGCTAAGCGCTGTTTTTGTTGCAATAATTGTGTTGCAGCCGTGTGCGATGTTTGCAAATGGACCTCCGTGCACAATAGCAGGAGTGTGTTCTAGCGTCTGTACTAGATTTGGCATTATTGCACCTTTTAAAAGGGCCGCCATACTATCTATTCCGCCCAATTCTTTTGCAAGTATTGGGGTGTTTTCTGCATTGTATCCAATTACTATATTGCCAAGCCTACGCTTTAAATCACCAAGTGAAGTTGCAAGGCACAATATTGCCATCATCTCACTTGCTGCCGTGATTACAAAACTGTCGTGCCGTGGCACACCGTTAACTCCGCCACCAACGCCAATCTCAATTGAACGCAATGCGCGGTCATTTAAATCTAAACACCTACTCCATATAACTTCTTTGATGCCAAGCTTGTTTCCTTGATACATATGATTGTCAATTAACGCAGAAAGCAAATTGTTCGCTGAAGTCAACGCGTGGAAGTCGCCAGTAAAATGTAAATTTATATCTTCCATAGGAACCACTTGTGCATAGCCTCCGCCACACGCGCCACCTTTTATTCCAAAAACTGGACCCAATGAAGGTTCCCTTAAAGCAAGGCAAACGTTTTTGCCCATCGCGTGCAAGCCATCTGCAAGCCCGATGCTCATAGTTGTTTTACCCTCGCCAAGTGGAGTGGGACTCATTGCTGTAACCAAAACCATCTTACCGCGATTAGCACTAAGTTCTGGCGTGATTTTCGCCTTAAAATGTCCGTAATTTTCTAATTGGTCGGGGGTATAGCCAAGTTTTTCTGCTATATCGATAATTTTTTTGGGGGTTGCCTGTCTTGCTATAACTGCATCAGATAACATAGATAGCCTCCTAAATGTCTTTGCTACAATTATTGTAACACAAATTTTTAAAATTGTCATTATTTTTTGCTTCAAATGTTTGACAAAAGGAATTATTAACAATATAATAGTATAGTTAAAACCAATTAATAAGGACGATTAGCTCAGCTGGATAGAGCGTTGCGCTACGGACGCAAAGGTCGGGAGTTCGAATCTCTTATCGTTCACCAAAAAAACTTCGCAAGTTAAGCGGAGTTTTTTTATTTTTAAAACAAATGCAACAAAATTGTTAAATTTTTGATATGGGATAAATCCACGCTTCCCTATTAACAGGCATAAACTCTTTACACAAGCATAGCACAATACCCGCGTTAACCTTTAGGTTGAATTTAGAGAGCACGCTGAAATTTTTATCTGCACCACTAGGATAAGAATTCTTTTTTATTTCAACCGGCGTTATGCTTTCTGCATCCACAAACAGTAAATCAATTTCCTTTTGATCAAAATCTCTATAATAATAAAAATCGGGATTTTTCCCGTTAGCATAATAACTTTTTACTATTTCGCTAACCACATAAGTTTCAAGATATGCCCCGCTCATAGCTCCCGCCTCTAGCACTTCACCATTAGGCCATTTAGATAGATAAGCACATAAACCGGTGTCCAAAAAGTATAGTTTAGGTGTCTTTACTATCCTTTTAGTGATATTGCTTGAATAAGGCCTTAATAAAAATATTATACCAGAAGTTTCAAGTATTGATATCCAACTTTTTATTGTTGGGCTGCTAACGCCTATAGCTTTTGAGGCATCGGCATAGTTTAGCTCTTGCGCCGTTCTTGCGGACAGATAAACCAATAAATTATGGAATGACACTAAATTTCCCACTTGCGATAATTCTCGCACATCTCTTTCTAAATAAGTATTTATATAGTTTGAATAATAACTTTCTCTTTCTAACTGTTCAGTAATTAATCTTGGCATTCCACCAGCAAAAATTCTGTTGTATATTTTATTGATATCTTTGTGTTGTATGCTTGCGCTGCTTTTTAGTTTAGCCACATTCGGAACGAAAACTTCTGTATTGTCTCCGTTAATTTCTCTCATAGAAAAACCAGACAAATTCAACAAAGCTACTCTGCCTGCAAGTGAATCCGACACGCTTTTCATCATTTGAAATTGCTGTGAACCAGTCAACCAAAACAATCCTTTATTGCTCTTTCCCGCTAAAGCATATTGGTCTACAATATTTTTGATTGATAATAAAAGTTCTGGAACTCTTTGTATTTCATCAATTAATATCGGTGTGCCATAAGTTTCCAAAAACAATTCTGGATCTTGCACAGCCAAAGTTCTAGCCGAAAAATCATCCAATGATACATATTTTCTATCCGCAGATTTTATGTGATTGAGCATTGTAGATTTGCCAACTTGCCTAGCGCCGCACACCAAAACAACGGGATATTGCTCGCTCATTTCTATAACTTTTTTTTCTAAACCTCTGTTAATATACATATGCATCTCCGTAAAATCTAAAGTGTGACTTTATTTTACACGAACAATAGCAATTTGTCAAGTATTAATGTGATTTATTTTAGAACCAATCCGCCAACTTCTGAATATAAGTAGAAAAACGGAGAGCGTGCGATGTGCGGAATTTTTGGTAGTATTTCTAACGGCAATATAGTAGAATCATTAATAAAGGGATTAAAAAGGTTGGAGTATAGGGGCTACGACTCCTCTGGCATAGCGATAATAGGCAAAAATGGATTAAAAGTGATAAAAATGGAAGGTCGGATAAGTAATTTAGAGCAAGCAAGTGTGGGAGAAAGTGCCCCAATTGGCATAGCGCACACAAGGTGGTCAACGCACGGCAAGCCAACAACAAGCAATTCTCACCCCCATATTAGCGGAAGGTTTGCCCTTGTTCATAACGGCATAATTGAAAATTTTTCCACATTAAAAAAGCAATTAATCGCAAAAGGGTTCACATTTCAGTCTGAAACCGACACCGAGGTAATCGTGCACCTACTGCATCATATATATACAGGAAACCTACTTCACACCTTGCAATTAGTGAGCAAGTTACTGGTTGGAACATTTGCTTTGGCGGTTATTGATGAGGCCGAACCAGACTGCATATATGCCACAAAGCACGACAGCCCGCTATTGATAGGAATAAGCAGTAATGGTGGCTATCTAGCGAGTGATGCGGTGGCGTTAACTGATATATCGGATAATATATACACTTTAAATGACGATGAATATGCAATTTTGCAGCGCGATAATGTGACATTTTACGACAGTTCCTTGACAAAAATAGAAAAATTGGATGCCAGCCACACCTTTACTTCCACCAAAATTGACATTGAAGACACCCACAGTTTTATGTTAAAAGAGATGCTAGAAATACCCTCTGCAATAGAAAACACGCTTGCCTACTACAGAAGCGGATTGGATAAAAGCTTTATAGCCGAGCTCAGCCACATAGAAGAAATAATTGTTATTGGGTGTGGCACGGCGTATCACGCGGGAGTTTTGGCGGCAGCGCTTATTGAAAGCACGGTGCGCATTCCAGCACGGGCAGAAATTGCAAGCGAATTTAGATATAAAAATCCACTAATAAAACCGCGCACAATGGTGCTTGCGATATCGCAAAGTGGAGAAACTGCAGACACTATCGCAGCCATAAAATATGCAAAAAGCGACAGAAACACCGCCATAACTTGCGTGATAACCAATGTTTGCTCCTCAAGTATAGTTAAGCACTGTGATTATATATTCCCCACAATTGCGGGGGTAGAAATTGCCGTTGCCGCAACAAAAAGTTACAACACCCAACTTGCGGTGATTTATATAATACTAGATGCCTTGGCAAAAACGCGAGAAAATGACATAAATATACACAAAACACTGCCAATTTTAAAGGAGCAATCTAGCCTTGTTCTTGGCAACTTTGATAAATTATGTGATATAGCGCACGCATTTTTCACATCAAATAATGTTTTCTTTTTGGGTAGAAACCTAGATTATGCAACGGCACTTGAAGGGTCGCTGAAGTTAAAGGAAATATCATATATTTATTCCGAAGGATATCCCGCTGGTGAGCTAAAACACGGCACACTTGCGCTTATTGAAGAGCATTCACTTGTAGTTGTAATAGCAACGCAGCACGATGTGGCGCAAAAAACAATGAACGCTATGCACGAAGTAAAAGCGCGTGGCGCAAAAATACTACTAGTTACACAAATAGAAGCATATTTTGCAACAGATGAAGCGGATTTTATAGTTCAACTCCCCGCAGTGCCCGACATTTTGATGCCCATATTGAGCATTATTCCACTACAATTATTTGCATATTTTATGGCGCTAGCAAAGGGCAACGACCCCGACAAACCCCGCAACCTTGCAAAAAGTGTTACGGTAGAATAACGATATATTATTAACCAATTATTTACCTTTTAAAATTTGCAATGAGCTAACAATTGCTTTACATACAAATAGCCGTGCTTTATAATACACTTATCGTTTAGGAGATTTGGAAATGGAGCAAGAAGTTGTAACACGCAATAGCAGTGATGTAAAGTTAAGTATGGGAGAAAAAGTAGCCTTTGCGGGTACCAATCTTGCTTGTGGGGGAGCCCAAGTGCTAGTTGCTGGCGTTTATTTGGTGTTTTTAGTTTTAAATGGATTAGATGCAAGCCTCGCTTCAACTATAATGATGATTGCACAAATTATGGGTTCATTTTTGAGCCCAATTGTAAGCTTAATCTCCGACAACACCCGCACAAAATGGGGCAGAAGAAAACCCTATATTTTTGTAGGTAGCCTATTTTTTATATTCGTTTTTGCAATGATTCTAATTCCTTTAAATGGGATAGCAAATGATTCTGTTAAATTTGCATATTATTTGATATCATATCTAGCTTATTCCGCTGTTAATCCATTTATCGGCGTGCCCTACACGGCTATGGCAAGTGAGCTAACAAGCAATTATCGCGAAAAAAACAACGTAAACACATTGCGTATGTTGGCGTCTTCATTTTCAAGTTGCGTGTCTTCAGTTATCCCAATATTTTTGCTTGACCTATTGTATTCAAATACGCTTACGCTAAACCAATTTAGTATACTTATGATATGCGGATTCGGCATATTTTACACTATTCCAATGTTTTTCACCGTGGCTATGTGCAAAGAACGTATTCCTATCCCTAAAGACAAATACAAACTAACGCTAAAAAACTTTTTACAGCCATTAAAATTGAAACCCTTTGTATTGCTACTTTTACTATATTGCGCAACTTTTGTAGGTATGGATGTATTCACCTCAAACTTGGTGTTTTTAGTAAATTACGGGTTGGGGATTGACAAGTTCCCTAGCTTTGTATTTGTGCTAATAACAACTTCTGTAGGCATTTTTATGACCCCAGTTTTTAATATATTGATGCGCAAAGGATACTCAAAATCTGTACTATATCGCGCGGGAATCCCACTATATCTCGCATCCCTTACGCTGTTAATTTTCTGTCCCACTACTGGATACGAATTTTTTACACTGATATTTTTATTCACCTTTGCACTAGGTATGTGCTGTTGCCAAACACTGCCTTGGTTCATCTTCCCAGATGTTGTGGATATGGGCGAACTAAAGTTTGGCGAACGCAAGGTTGGCCCTTATATGGGGCTTATGATGTTGTGTAGAAAAACACTATCTGCAATTGCAATAGGCATATGGGGATTTGTACTTGATAGCGTAAACTTTGCAGCTCCAGTTACTGACCCAACTACGGGCTATGTTACCGTGTTTAGTCAACCAGAATCCGCAATTTGGGGTATCAAACTATCATCTTTTGTTCCAATTGTGATTTGCGCAATAGTGGCTATAATTGTATCTTCAAAACTTAAATTATCCAAAAATAAAACAGAGTTAATTACAAAAATACTCAACACCAAAACAGAAGATGCCACGTGTGATGTAAAATCTAATTTAACGGAAGAAGAACTTAAATTGTATAACGAAGTGCTTAAAGATATATCTTAACTGTTTTGATCTTCAAAATTTGCAGATTCGTTTTTCTGACTATCAACAAACTCTTTAGCGCTCTTCTTTTGGCGTTTTGTTGCCTCTTTTTTCTGAACTTCTTTATATGACATTGTGATTTGTGAGTATGGAATATTGATATCATTTGCATCAAACAACAATTTAATTTGGCGATTTAGTTGGCGTTGCACATTAAATTTGTCATCTTCAAGGCATTTAGCAACAAAAAGCAGTTCCACAGATGAATCGCCTAGTGCGTTTACGCCTCTGTAAAAAGGGCCTTCCACTATTTCTGGAATATTTTCTTTTATTCCTTCTAGCTTTTTAGATATAATATGCTCAACCCTCTCAAGGCTTTCTTCGTATTCAATGCCCACATAACATAGCGCAAATGACAGCACTTGTGAGTTGTTTATTATCTCTGTTATGCTAGAATTGTTGATTATTTTTTGGTTGCCTCCGATATCTTCAACAACCATTGTGCGTAATCCTATAGAGTTTATTGTGCCTCGCCAGCCATTTATTACCACTACATCGCCCACTTGATAATTGCCTTCAAACACCATAAATATGCCCGCAATTATGTCGGTGATTAGCGATTGACAGCCAAGACCTATAACCAATGCCACAACTCCTAGACCCGCAAACAGTTCTGTCATATAGCTGTAACCTAAAAATTCTATCATAATTAGAATCAATACTACTATTCCTATCAAATAACGCAACAAACTGAATATCAATGTGGATATCGTTTTGTTCCGCTGAGACTTAAATTTTATATACTTTATCATCAATTTTAGCGCATTCATCAACACACTTGCAATTAATAAATAATATAATGACATTATTATTCCGTCTAAATACATACTTATGTTATACACTTCTTGCTGCCAACCCATAGATATATATATTATCATTGTTGCAGACAACAGCACCCTAACTAACAGTATTGTTATATCTAATGCGTTTATCTTTTCTTTAATTTTTTCCATTTGTTTGCTCATTTGAATTTCTCCTTATATCGCAATATTTATCTCTATTGTTTTTGCACACTTGAAGCGCCCGTTGTGTAGTTTGTATCAGCAACCATAACAAGTAACGATGCTAGCAAACCCACCATTGTTGCAGAAATATCAAAAAGATTTAGGCTACTTAGCGTTGAACCGACACTGTTTGTTGTAGCAGTTGCGATATTAATAGTATATCATATTTAATACATATTTGTAAAGATTAAATATTGTCGATTTGTTAGTTTTTAGCAAAATTGCACTAGTTTTCATCAAAAAATCAACAATAGCAGCAATGCAATACATAATTTTAGAAAATTTAAATTTTTTTAATATAAATAGTTGCAAATATCCGCGTGTTATGATACTATAGTTAGGCGATAGAAAAGCCGAAATGGTGGAATGGCAGACGCGACGGACTCAAAATCCGTTGATGGCAACATCGTGTGGGTTCAAGTCCCACTTTCGGCACCAAATAATAAAAGTACACTCTGTGTGCTTTTTTTGTGTTCGTCAAAAAATAACACCCTACACAATTAGTGAAATATTTGCTAATATATATTTATGGAGGTAGATATATGGCGAAATATTATACAGATTTAGAAAGATATGAGTTTGTACGGAAA
>JAWXUT010000071.1:0-9164 GCA_044426075.1 Bacillota bacterium | reverse complement strand
CCAATGTGGGTATTGAGGAGTTTTGGGGTCAAGCCGCCCTCGGAAAAAGAGGCTTGTTCGCTTTCTTTTGCATACTTTTCCTTGCCGAATTGCAAAGAAAAGTTTGTATGATTTATTACCATTTTCTCACAAAACATCGAAAATAGTTGACATTTGACACGATATATGTTAAAATAGTAGAGGTGAAGTGTCGACCGCAAAACATCTCCCCTTGCGGGGTTGTTCAGCTCCCTTGCGGGGTTGTTGGTTGTGGCTCTTTTTTTGTTGGGTTACGCGGACAACGGCGAGGGCGTGCAATGCGGATTTCGGGCGTCAGAGGACAAGCCCGTTGGGCTGAATGAATAATTAATATTGAATAATGAATAATTGTGGATTTTTAATTTATAGTTTTTTTAATCGTGGCTCAAACAACGGCGTTTATATAATTTTATCCACAATTCGCGTGAGCGACGTTCATTTGCTTGCAAATTTCATTCCGATAGGAATTTCACTGTCACGGAGTGGCAATTTCATTCATTTTAACGCGGGGGTTTTAGAAGTTAGGGGCGCGAAATACGGCTTTTTACGGGGGTTTTGTTGCCTTTTTCGTCTACTATATAGGTATTATCTAGTTGGGTTTTTAGGCTTGCAGTAAATGAATCTATATATTCGCGTCGCAAAACTTGCTGTTCTGCCTTTTCTTCTTCAGTTAAGCCTACTGTTTTGCTCTTTTTTGCTAGTTCGTTTATTCTTGCGATGTTCATTTTGCTCCTTTATACTTCAATGTAGCGCGAGTGTTGTTGGTCAGCGGTTGTTTCATTTAAAAACCTTATATAACTTAATCGCGCGCGATTGCTATAATTGTTGTTTGTGTTTAAGTGGAAATTGTGCTCTGCGTGTATTTTTACCGCGTTAAATTCCCATAACGGAGTGCCAAATTCGGTTAGTTGATTTACCAGTTTTGTGGACTGATAACTTGGCGTGATGTCATTTACTGAGTGCAATATGTAGGTTGGAAGCAAGTAGTCGGGCTGCAATTTTGTGGCATCTAGTATGCTATCTTGCACCGTGCCATTTACGCTAAGTGACGCCTTCAATGTGCGCTGAATTGTGTTGTGCAAATGAGGATTTTTGCCTTTATCTACTATGTTAGACAAGTCAAATGCGCCACAAAAATAAGCTACAGACTTAAACTTCAGCGGGTGTGATTTTACGCAAATTAGGTTTCTTACAGTTGGATTCGCCCCAAGATGCACCATATTTCTTGCAAACCACGCGCCCACGCCGTCACCAACAATATGGATATTATCTAATGGAATACCCCATTCTTTAGCGTTGTCAGCCAACCATTGCAGGGCTGAGTTGCAGTGGCTCAATTGATCTTTAATATTGTATTTTGGCGCTAAACCATAGTTCAAATTGACAACTGAATAACCCTTGCTTGCCAGATAGTTGCAAAAACCTCTGCGCGCGTTTGCCGAAGACGATATCAGCGCCCCACCGTGAATATTTATTATTACTCCGCGCAATGACCCAATCTTGTTGTTGTATATTGAAAGCTTGCACACCTTTGCATCGTTGCTATTGTAAATTATGCTGTGCTTTGCAACAACATAGGCCGGTTTTAAGCGGATAAAATTAAATTTCTTATTAATATAATTTTCATATATAGTTATGGTAGATTTAAGTAAACTCATAGCAACTCCTTATAATAATTATACCACATATTGCGTATTATTTCAAGCTGAAAAGGCATAATGTATACGATTGTTGCTAAGGTGAAAAATTTATGATATAATGAAGATATGAATAATAGTTTATCCAACAACAAAGTAAGGCTAGTTGCATTAAATAGCCAGTATATTCACACCAATTTGGCGGTGCATTATATAGCTGAAGCATTGCGTGCGTCGTATATAAATGCTACAATTTATGAGGGCAATGTGAATATGGCAGTTGCTGAATTGTATGATAATATTGTAGAGGATATGCCAGATATAATTGCTTTTAGTACTTATATATTCAATATAAAAATGGTTGTTACATTGGCAAAGAAGATAAGGGAGTTGCTGCCCCAAATAAAGGTGGTTTTTGGTGGGATAGAAGCTGAAAACAACATAGCTCAACTGTTGCCATTATGTGATACAATTTTGGTTGGTGACGGCGAAGTTGTATTTTTAGATTATATCAACAATGGGTGCCCAAGTGGGGTATTTAAGAGTACTAAAAGTGCAATTTCTTGTGATATTATAAGCCCATATGGTGAGGAATATTTCAAACATACTTCGGGCAAAATAGCCTACTTTGAAGCAAGCAGAGGCTGCCCATTTAGGTGTAGCTATTGTATGAGTTGCAAAGATGATTTGCGCCTTTTTAATCTTGATTTTGCAAAGGCGGAACTTGCAAAATTTAGGGGATCAAATATAAAGGTGTTAAAGTTTGTAGACCGCACCGCAAACTTAAAAAACCGATATGCAAAAGATGTGTTGCGTGCGGTTATTGCAGAGAGCGAGCATTTTGATTTTCCCGTGCATTTTGAGGTTGCACCCGAGCTTTTTGACGATGAATATTTTGATATAATAAGCACCGCACCGGTGGGCGCGTTGCAGTTTGAAGTTGGTATGCAATCATTTAATGAAAAAACCTTGCAAGCAATTAACAGAAAGTGCAATAAAAATGTAATCGAGCACAACATAAAGAGGTTGATAGGGCTAAATAATGCGGTTGTTCATTGCGATTTAATAGCGGGCTTGCCATATGAAGATTTAGCGAGTTTAAAGGAGAGTTTCAACACATTATTTGCAATTGCGCCTCACGAGATACAACTGGGGTTGTTAAAAGTTCTTACTGGAAGCGAGCTTGCCGACACAATTACACCCGACTACATCTATAATAGCGAAGCTCCATATGACATAATAAGCACACCATTTTTGTCAGCGGAAGAAGTGGTTGACGTAAAAAACACAGAGATTGCCGTAAATAAAATTTACAACAGTGGCAGATTTAAACGCACCATAGCTAGATTTATAGACCGTTCAGCGTACGATTTTTTCGCCGATATAGCACGCCTTGCGGGCAATTTAACGGGTACGTCATTAAACGATATTATCCTTAAGTTCCGCGACTATTTGGTGGCAAAAGGCAATAAAGTGGATGAAGTTGTGGAATATTTGCGTTTCGACTACTTTAGCACAAACAATTGCAGAAAAACGCCTAGTGCTCTTTTTCGCGAACACAAGTTGAACATAAATGGCATCAACAGAGTGCTAAAAAAGCAAGGCAATTTAATGGCATTTGAAACATTTTTAGATGAAAAGGGCGCGCTAACTGAGGTTCCACGCGTGATTTGTTGTGATTACAACGATTTTGATGAAGTGAATAGAGTATTTTCAACTAAATTTATGTAAAAAATGTCGTAAATAATCGTAAATAAAGCGTGCTAAGGGGTATATTTGTTAGACAATTTTGTTTTAAGAGAGTATAATATTTATATCAATATAATTATGGAGAATTTATGAACGTTTACAATTTTTCGGCAGGCCCATCAATGCTACACAGAGATGTTAAAGAAGCAGTGCGTAAAGATTTTTTCGACTATGCAGGAAGCGGAATGTCCGTTACAGAAATGAGCCACCGCTCTAAGGCATTTGATCAAATTCATAACGAAGCCATTGCATTACTTAAAGAGTTAATGCACATTAGTGATGATTATCAAATATTATTTTTACAAGGCGGAGCAAGCACACAATTTGATGCAATCCCATTAAATTTAATGCACACAGGCAAAGCAGATTACATAGTAACTGGCAATTTTGCAAACAAGGCAGCGGAAGCTGGTGCAAGATATGGCACAGCAAACATAATTGCAAGCAGCAAGCAAGATAGTTACAGACACATCCCCGATATGGATAAAGTTGTAACAAATGACGATGCTGACTACATACATTTAACATATAACAACACAATTTTCGGCACAAGGTTTACAAAGTTGCCCGCACACAAGGCACCACTTATTGGCGATATAAGCAGTATCATTTTAAGTGAAGAAATTGATGTAAACGCATTTGATATGTTGTATGCTGGCGCACAAAAGAACATTGGCCCAGCTGGTTTAACAATAGTAATAATCAAAAAATCGATGTTAGGCAAAGCGCGCGAGTGTTGCCCAATAATGTTGGATTACAGCACGCAAGCTTCACAAAACAGTTTATATAACACTCCACCTTGTTTTGCTATCTATATGGCAATGCTCACATTTAGGTGGATAAAAGAGATTGGCGGCGTAAGCGCAATTCAAAAAGTAAACGAATACAAGGCAGGGCTTTTGTATGAATTTATCGACAACAGCGGATTCTACAAAAACAATGTAGCAGTTGCAGATAGGTCACTTATGAACGTGCCATTTGTAACACCATCAGCAGAACTTGATGCGAAGTTTATAAAAGAAGCAGAACAAAGAGGCTTAGTTGCACTAAAAGGTCACAGACTTGCGGGTGGAATGCGCGCTAGCATTTACAACGCAATGCCAATGGAAGGCATCTTGACATTGATAGCATTTATGACAGAGTTCCAAAAAGAAAACGCATAATTGGAGGCATATTTATGTACGATATCTTAACACTAAACGCTATAAGCGATAAAATAAACACCGTTTTTGCAGATACCTACACAGTTGGTTCAGATGTTGAAGCACCTTCTGCAATTTTGGTACGCAGTGCTAATATGCACGACTACGAAATTCCCGAACAGTTACTTGCAGTAGCACGTGCGGGTGCGGGCGTAAATAATATTCCAATAAAAGAAATGAGTGATATGGGTATTTGTGTATTCAATACACCAGGTGCCAACGCAAACGCAGTAAAAGAACTTGTGTTGTGTGCAATGTTGCTTGCTTCAAGAGGAATAATTGACGGCGTAAATTGGGCTAGCACTTTAAGTGCAGAACAAGATGTGCCAAAAACAGTAGAAAAAGGCAAAAAGGCTTTTGGCGGTTTCGAAATTATCGGCAAAACTATGGGCGTAGTTGGGCTTGGCGCAATAGGCGTTAAAGTTGCACTTGATTGCAAAGCACTCGGAATGAATGTTATTGGATACGACCCATACTTGAGTTCATTTGCAAAAGATACATTGGCTAAAGCGGATATCGCAGTTGTTTCTTTGGAAGAAATATATAAAAATAGCGCTTTTATCACCCTACACGTGCCACTACTTGATAGCACACGCGCAATGATTAACGCAGATGCTTTGGCTATGGCGCAAGACGGTTTGACTGTACTTAACTTCAGCCGTGCAGAACTTGTAGATGTAAACGCAATTAAATCGGGCATCGCAAGCGGAAAAATCAATAAATATATAGTTGACTTCCCAACTGCAGAGGTTATTGGAGTTAACGGCATAATTGCTATCCCTCACCTTGGCGCAAGCACAGAAGAGGCAGAAGAAAACTGCGCTATTATGGCAAGTGAACAACTAGTTGACTTCCTAGAAAATGGCAATGTTAAAAACAGCGTAAACTTCCCAGCAATCAGCGTGCCTCGCACAAAAAAATATCGTATGACTGCAATCTATGATGTTTCAGAAACAGCGGGCAATGCCATTAAAAAGGCGGCGGATACTTTGGGAATTGATGTTACCATTGCAGAACGCGCAGAAATTGGTTATGCCATTTTTGATACAGACGAAGCCACAATAATGTCCCTTGAAAATGAAGACACCTTGTGGGATGCTTTAGATGAGATTGATGAGGTTAATACACTTAGAATCATATAATTCTATTTTTGCTATTGCAGAAATGCTCGTTATGGTTTATAATGTGTATATAAACTATTTGTTAGGAGATTTATTATGAATTTATGGCACGACATCAGCACAGAACGCATTCAACCTGAAGACTTTATGGCTGTAATTGAAATCAGCAAAGGTAGCAAGAACAAATACGAGCTTGATAAAGAGTCCGGCGGGCTTATTCTAGATAGAATATTGCATACAAGCACCCACTATCCAGCAAACTATGGCTTTATTCCACGCACATATTGCGAAGATAATGATCCAGTTGATGTGTTGGTTATGTCAAATGAGAGTATACAACCACTTGCAATGTGCAGATGTTATCCTATCGGAATGGTTACAATGATGGATGATGGCTTTGTGGATAACAAAATTATAGCTGTGCCTTTCCGTGAACCAAGTTGGAGAACATACAAAAATATTGATGAACTTCCTCCACACGTTATGGATGAAATTTGTCACTTTTTTACAATCTACAAACAACTAGAGGGCAAAGAAACCGCTGTTATAAAGATAGAAAATAAAGAAGTTGCAATTGAAGTTATTGCACGCGGAATTGAAGAATATAAGAAGAATTTTTACAAACTAGTACAAAAATAAATAATGGAGTTTGCGTTTATGGCAGAATCAAACATACAACTTAATGAAGATTCTGCTTTGGACGAAATAAGAACCACGGTTGACTTTTCTGTTGGCTTAACCAGCGAAGAAGTGCAAGAAAGGGTATCCAAAGGTCAAGTTAATGGCGACCAAAACATAAAAACTAAAAGCGTTGGGCAAATTATAAAAACGCACACGCTTACTTTTTTCAATATGATAATGATGATTTCAGCGGTATTGGTTGTTATTTTCACGCCTAAAAACGGCATTATTGAAGTGGCAGATTTTGCGAATCTTGGATTTTTAGGGGTAGCCGCATTTAATATAGCGGTAGGACTTATTCAAGAAGTTAAAGCTAAAAAAACAATTGATAAGTTAACGCTGTTATCTGCGCCAAAAGTTGCAGTTAAACGTGACGGCAAAGTGCAAAATATCGCAATTGAAGATATTGTTAAAGATGATATAATGGTGCTTACTGCGGGGCAACAAATAACTTCTGACTGCGTTATTGTAGACGGATTTTTAGAGGTTAACGAGTCGCAAATTACGGGTGAGCCCGACGCTATTTCTAAAGAAGTTGGCGTAATCGCGCTAAGTGGAAGCTATGTTGTAAGTGGCAACGCTACAACACAAGTTATTCACATCGGCAAGGATAATTTTGCTACAAAAATCAGTAGCGGCGCAAAATATATTAAAGAAACAAATAGTGAAATTCTAAAATCATTAAATATGGTTATTAAAATAATGTCTACAATGGTGTTTCCACTAGGCATATTGTTGGTAGCTGTTAAGGGTTTTGCGCAGTCAAATGACATTAGCGAAACGGTGCTAACTGTATTGGGTTCAATAACGGGAATGATACCATCGGGGCTTATGGCGTTAACATCGGCAGTATTTTGTGTTAGCATAGTGCGCCTTGCGCGTCATAAAACACTAGCGCAAGATTTGTATTGTGCGGAGAGTTTAGCGCGTGTTGATGTGCTTTGTTTAGATAAAACGGGTACAATAACTGAAGGGCGAATGGAAGTTGTGTCTATTGTAGACAAGGCGGGGTTAAAAGAGGAAGAAATTGCCGATATCCTAGCCATGACAACGCGTGCAGTGGGCGACAGAAACCCAACTGCAGAAGCTATTTTAGATTACACGGTTGACTGCAATTCACGTGCGAGCGCAAGCAGTATAATCGCATTCAACGCTAAAAGAAAGTGGAGTAGTGCCACATTTAGCAACAAAACGTATGTAATAGGGGCAACAGAATTTATTCTACCTATTACAGAAGAGATAGAAATGGAGTTGAATAGCTATGGCGAAAAGGGTCAGCGCGTAATAGCATTGGTTGAGTGCAATGGCACTGTGCAAGGGTTCAACTTGCCAGAAGAAAAGAAGCTGTTGGCGTTTGTTATAATTACAGATAAAATCCGTGCAGAAGCACCCGCAACGCTTGCATATTTTGCCGAACAAGGCGTTACAATTAAGATAATTTCTGGCGACAATCCCGTAACTGTAAAATCTATTGCAGAGCGCGCGGGCGTAAATGATAGCGAGAAATATGTAGATGCAAGCACCTTGGTTACAGATGATATGATAGCAGAAGCGGTGCAAAAATACACCATTTTTGGGCGAGTAACACCCGATCAAAAGTTGAAACTAGTGCAAGCCCTCAAAAAACAAGGGCATAAAGTAGGTATGACGGGCGACGGCGTAAATGATGTTCTTGCCTTAAAAGAGTCAGATTGTTCTATCGCAATGGCATCTGGAAGTGATGCGAGCAAAAGTGTATCACAGCTAGTATTGCTAGATAGTAATTTTGGGAGTATGCCAAAAATAGTGGCAGAAGGTAGGCGTAGCATAAACAACTTGCAACGTACTGCTGCCCTTTATCTTATGAAAACATTGTACAACTTTATGTTGGCACTTGCTTTTTTAGTAATAAGCTCCGACCTACCATTTATGCCTAAACATTTAACCTTAATTGGCACTGCGTGCATAGGTATCCCTAGCTATGTGCTAGCCCTTGAACCAAATAACGAGCGCGTGCAAGGTAAATTTTTCAGTACCGTTATCAGCAACGCCCTACCGGGTGCAATTGCAGTAACTTTTGGTGTAGCTGCAATTACGCTTGCAAGTCGCGCTGTGCCATCACTAGACAGCAACCAAATTAGCACGATTTGCCTAATTTACACTTGTCTTGTAAGTATCGTATTTGTAACCTCTATTTCTATCCCACTAAACGGCATCAGAACAGCCCTAATCTTTGTAATGATAGCTATGATTGCCGGCTCCTTTGTAATAGATATCGGGTCAATAAGCCTTGCCGATATGTTCGGCTTAAGTCGAGATTTCACTTGGGATATGATGAAAATCCTCATCCCAACCATCGCTTGCACCATCCCAATATTTATCGCCTGCCTCTATTTTGTGCGGTTGCTCAACAAGAGGAATATTACGGATAAGGTCTTAGAAAAACTCAAAATCACGTAAAAAGTCGTATTTCACGCACACAACTTTACGAGCGCCCAATTTTAAAAATTCAGGTATTACTTATACATTAGGATTTTTTAAATTGGGCGTTCGCTTCGTTGTGCACGCAAACTACGACTTTTTACACGGCTCCTATTTATATTTACAGGCAAGAACAAGTTCTAATTCTTTATAAACGCCGTATTTCAAGCACAAAAAGCACTCCAATCTTGGGGTGCTTTTGAAGTAATAAGTAATATTATAGGAAGCGGGGAGAAAGCGCACGAAGTGCATTTTCGGACAGCTGAGTGTAATATATCGGTGCTATTGCTAGATTT
>JAWXUT010000070.1:0-9175 GCA_044426075.1 Bacillota bacterium | reverse complement strand
CAGACTGCGCATATTTAGCCATTTTAACTGCGTGATCGGTGTTAACTGTGCCAACGTGAGCGATAAGTGTAGATCTACCCGCGTTTGCTTCAGCTGAATATTTAAAAAGTTCTTGTCTTTCTTCAACAGTTAAAAGCAAGCCTTCGCCCGTAGAGCCGCCTACATAAAAACCGTTAACGCCCTTATCTACATTTAGGTCGATAAGTTTTTTAACAGATGCTTGATTTATTGCACCACTCTTGGTGTATGGTGTCAATAGTGCAGGGAATATTCCTTTGAAATTAGCCATAATGTACCTCGCATTTATGAATTTTGTTGTTTGTTTTTAGCCTTGGGCTGTTATTATTCCGTTAAGTGCCACATAAACTGCACCCAAGTAACCCGCCTTGTTGCCAAGCGTTGCCGTTACAATTGGCGCTTTTATGTTTTTAGCTTTAGCAGTTGCCACAAGTTGTTTGAACCAATCTCCGCCGATTTCAACAACCCCGCCACCTACTATTATTAATTTAGGATTATACTCTTTTTCAGCTACTTTGACAACTGAAATGAAGTCTTTTATAAACATATTTACTACTTTATTTTTTTTCTCAGATTCCGCACCAGTTAGCAAGTCGTCTAGGTTGCCTCTGTAGCTTTTTCTGAGCCCCGTTGCAGATACATATTGCTCCGCGCAACCCTTTTTTCCGCACTGGCAGAGCCTACCATTTTCACGCAAAGTAATGTGCGCAAGAGTTAAGTTTTCTACCGCATTGCAGTCTAGCGGATTGTCATATTTTATAAATGCACTGCCAAGCCCCGTGCCCAATGTGAGCATTAATGCGTTGCCGCACGCTTTGGCATTTGCGCTAAAATAATACTCGCCGATTAACGCGCACACCGCATCATTTATTACATAAAGTGGTTTTTTTAAGCGCGCTTTTAGCGTCTTGTAAATCTCAAACCCCGTAAAGTTTGGCAAAGAATTTGTGGCATATGTGCACACTCCGCTATCCCAGTCAATAGTGCCCGCAGAAGATACCGCTATAACATCTACCTTAACATCCACCATTAACTTTTCTGCTAATTGTACAATATTATCCACAACCACATCTCGCCCAAGGCTTGCGTTTGTAAATATCTTTTCTTTTTTTATTGTGGAATATGAAGCCGTGTTTTTAGGGTCACCCACTTCTACAAGTGCGCCCTTTATACTCGTGCCGCCTATATCCAATCCAACTACTAGCATAGCTCTAGTGCACCCACAAAACGCTCGGTTATGTCTTTGGGGCGCGTTATTGAACTGCCAACTACTATTGCATAAACGCCAAGTTTGCTTACTGCATTTAGTTGGTCACGCTCCCAAATACCACCCTCTGCAACTATTTTTGTATCGGGATATTTTTTTACTATAGTTGAAACAAAATCATAGTCTGGGATACTGAACTGCTTAGATAGGGGTGTGTAACCACGCATTGTGGTGCCAATATAATCGAATCCAAGTTCGTGGGCAACCTCTGCACTCTCTAGTGTGTCGCAGTCTGCCATAATTTCTGTTTGAGGGCTGTGCTCCCTAATGTAGGCAACAAGGTCACTTAGTTTTGTGCCAAGTGGACGCTCTCTGTTTGTGCAGTCAAGCGCTATAACTTCTATTCCCGTTGTAAGTAAATCCTTAACCTCATTTAGGGTTGGGGTGATGTAAACATCGGGCTTATCTTCATAAACCTTTTTAATTATGCCTATCATTGGCACGCTTACTTCACCGCGTATTGCATTGATGTCAGCAACATAGTTTGCCCTTATTCCAACAGCGCCACCCGCAACTGCTGCGCGCGCAAAGTGGTGCATCATATTGCAACCAAACAATGGTTCGCCCTTTACGGCTTGACAACTTACTATTAATCCTCTTTTTAAATTTGCCATTTTCTACTCCAAAATAAAGTCTATTGGGAAAGACATAAAGTCTACAGTTTCGTGCTTAGTTGAACCCTCAAATAACACTCCAATTTCGCCATTTGGCATTTGAACCATACTGCTATACACAAATTCTCCCTCTTTAATCAACTTGCTGTGGGGGAATGTTGCGCCAT
Organism: Bacillota bacterium; assembly: GCA_044426075.1. Lineage (GTDB taxonomy): Bacteria > Bacillota > Clostridia > Christensenellales > DTU072 > JAWXUT01. The sequence goes on along the minus strand of JAWXUT010000070.1, from coordinate 7,109 downwards.
AATCGTAAGACAAGCGGATTGTGCCATTTATTCTCTTTTTGCTATCTGCCGCATTTATAAAAAGTGTGGCGGGTTTGTCATTGTGCATAACATTTATTACGCTGCATTGGCACACCGAGTGCACTAGTTGTGGGTGGAAACTAAAGTTCGCCCAACTTGCACCGCCGTCTGAACTTGTTGCCGTTGCAATCAAGTGTTTTGGGTGATGATTTCTCATAAATATTTTAAGCGATCCGTCAGCAAGCTCAATAACTTGACTTTCGCTAACCATATGGCGAGGCAACACAAAACGGTGGCTCATTTTAATGCCTAATCCGATTTCTCTGCCGTCGTTAGGGCACTTGCCGCGTTGCCAAGTTGCACCGTGGTCATCACTATAAATAACCGCATTGCTCATCATAAGTGGAAATTTTATTACATTAAAGTATATAGGAAAAACTAGTCTTCCTTTATATTTGCCATTTTTAATTTGGATGCCGACACCAGGGCCAGGTCCAATGAACCCCATATATGGCGATTTTGTCATCTTATCCAAGCAAAATGGTTGTGACCAAGTTAGCCCGTCATCGTGACTTGCCGTTATCATCAAATATGATGTTCTAAATTCTTTAAATTCACCGTCACCCGCGTAAATGTTGCAGAGCTTTGCCCCCGCTTCCATTACAAAACCGTCGCCGTCAACAGTGTATCCCGTTGCTTGCTTTTTGCTGTCTAGAAGGCTGCCGTCCGCTTGCATATAATAATTTTTGCTTCCACGCATAATCCGCTTGCCAAACTTTGTGTCGCCCAAGCCCAATGTGGAATTTAATATGCCAATTCCCGCTGGTGTGTGGCAGTATAAACAGAATATTGTATCGGTCTCTTCGTCATATAAAAGCGCTGGGTCAATTGCTGCCGATGACTTTGGCTTTGACTCCCCAACTTCCTTAACCATAACAATCTGTTCGCCCCAAGTTGCGCCGTTGTCAGCACTTCTGCGCACAACCTTGTCTATTCTATTAGGATTATCCCCCGCTGTAAAAAATCTCTCGTCCGCACACGCAACCATTGTGCCGTGCTTTGTTACAATAAGTGCTGGAATACGATAATTTTCCGCGTTTCCACTATTTTTACTAAAAACTTGCATTACGTCAGGCATATTACTCTCCCAAAGTGTATTTATTTTAATTCATTATATCATAATGATGTAATTCTAGCAATAGCTATACGCAAATTTTGCCGCGCAATAACGCAAATATCGGCCAGCCCCCTACGGATAAAGCAATTAGCAACAAGAAAGAGCGAAATGTTAAAAAATTGTAAACCTCACCGCAATCACTTTGTAAACAGCTACTTGCAAAACGCGCATTTCTATAAATCACAAAACAAAATGCACCCCAAAAGGTGCATTTTGTTTATCCTAAGGAGTAGGACTTGTATGGTATGTGTGTATGTATCAAAATAAAATTGTGCTTGTAACCTTTGTAAGGTATGTTAAAAGTATAATATATTGCAGTGCGCTTGTCAAGGATTAATTGAACTTAACCTTGTTCCCACAGTAAAACTAAAGTAAATATAGCTTAACTTTTGTTGTATCGCCAATCATCGCAGCACAAACATTGTTGTGGTACATTGACAAATAGCAAGGGTGGTGTTATAATAAAGCAAAGGAGTATGTATGAAAAAATTTTTACTTTTATGTTTGTTAGTAGTTTTGGCGTGTTGTGTTTTTGTTGGTTGCAATAACAGCACTTCAGAGTCAAATATTGAATATGTAGATAGTTGGGTTTCTAACACTTACACAGACTTTATTCCTAAGCCATCCGCTGGGGATGTTTATTATATAATTGATGAAACGGAAGACGGCAGCTTCACAATAGCATTAAACAACTTGACATCAAGTGATTGCAGCGCATACATAAGTTCGCTTGCTATTTATGGATTTATGACAGATACAAATATTGAAAACAATGTGAGTTCATCTGCATATTTAACAAAAGATGACGTTAGCGTGAGCGTGGCTTATGAAAGTGGCGTAATGGAAATCACAATAAGCTCGCCAAAACAAAGCACCATAGGTTAATGGAAAATATAGTTGATAGCGTGCTAGATAGCATGATTGAATATTACAAGGGGGATGCGAGGCGGATACAGCACTTCATAAAAGTGCACGCTTTTGCAAAAGCTATTGGCAAGAAAGAGGGTCTTTCTGATAGCGAACAACGCATACTGGAGATAGCCGCTTATGTGCACGACATAGGCATAAAAAAGGCAGAAGAACTCTACGGCTCGTGTGGCGGCGCACTGCAAGAAAAACTTGGCGAACCCATTGCAAGAGATATGCTTACAAAATTGCATATTGCAAATGAAGAAGTTCAACGCGTTTGTTATTTAGTTGGCCACCACCACACATACAGTGCAATAAATGGGCGCGATTATCGCATACTAGTTGAAGCAGATTTTCTTGTTAACTTGCAAGAAGAAGGCTCAAGTATTGATGCAATTACATCCGCCTACAACAAAATTTTTGCAACCACTCACGGCAAATATCTTTGCAGAACAATGTTTAATATCTAGTGTTTGGTGCCCCATTTTGCTTATTGCAGTACCCCTAATCCTACTTATCGGAGAAAATTATGACAGATATCATCAACCCTTTAGGTTTATTATTGTTACCAGTACTACTTTTGCCAAATGTTATACTTTTATTATTTAAAAATAGAAGGCGCCACAGTAAGGCAAACAAATTTATGTCAAGCGTAAGGCTTATAAGTGGAATTGCGTGTTTAGCGCTACTATTAATCAACACAAAGGGTGAAGACCTAAGTTTTGAAACCGTTGGCAATTTTGCGCGTTTTGTATCATTGTGTACGGGTTTTTGTATAGCATATCTTGTAACGTGGGTGCTGTATTACATAAGGCAAAACATCTATACAAACATATTGATGACGCTTGCCGTATTGGGTATATATGCAACCTTCATATTTACTTTTGGCTTGTGGGAACTAGCTATCCCGCTAATCTTATTTATAATTTCACACGTATTTATAATAGTAGAAACGCACCAAGAACTGCTCAAACACAAACGTGCAAAACTAAATAAAGAACAAAAAATCACAGAAACAATAAACGAAGATTAAAATAAATTATTCATCCGCAGAACCCGTTGGGTTGAATGAAAAATTAAGGAACCCTTTATGGGTTCCGATTCTTAGTTGTAAATTATAATAGAATATGTTTTAAATATGCGTTTTCATCTGTTTAGGTAGGCAATGAGGGGTTTTAAACTCTCCACATCTACAAAAGAGCCCTCGCCTTCTGTTAGCACTTTATCTAACTCTTCGGTGCCTTCTTTGGTAAAGGCGTCGCGATTTTTCATTATATTTAGCAAAACTTTGCCCACCTTTTTTTGCTTGCTGATATCAAGCCCGCCGTGGAGCATAAAAAATTTGTACGGTTTTATGTGGTTGTGTTCGGATATTGTTTGGCACATATCAGCATCGGGTTGCTGTAGGCCAACGCCACAAACCACCGAACATTGAGCGTAATCGCTAGCTCTGCGATATCCCTTAACTTTGCCGAGGCAAATCCAACCCATATAGATAATTTCATCATAGCGCTCTAAATTATCCTTCATATCGTCTAATTTATATGCGGGAAGACCGGTTTCTTTGCTTAAAATTTCAGCATATTGCGCGGTGAATCCCGTGTTGCTGTTGTAAACAATGGCTTTTATCATTGGCAGCCTCCTTATCATCTAATACTATAATTATATATCATTTTTTTTGATATGGCAATATGTTATAAAATTTTTTTGCCGCTTGAATGTAAAGTCTTTGTAAAATTTAATTGTAACCATTTATTTTGCAAGACAAGTTGGTTATTTCTATCCTTATTAAAGCGACGCCGACGGTGTGTTTTTCGGTTATTTCAAACTTGCTGCCAGTATGGTTGAACATCAATTTTTGCAAACAGACAATTTTTTCTGCTGTATCTGTTATGAATCCCGCTGTGCCCTCTGCAATTATGCTTCTATAATTATAGCTGAATTCGCACGCATCACCCTCACCCGTCAATTGGTGCTTGTCATCTATTTCTATTGCAACTTGCGGATTAGATTGCAAAATTTCCACCTTGCGCCCCGCGGTGGCACTGTGGATGTAAAATATGTATTTATCGTTTTCTATACTAAATCCATAGTTCATTGGCACTATGTAGGGCGCGCCGTTTTCTACCATTGCAAGCCGCAACACCCTATTTTCTGCTATAATTTGTGCAATTTTCGCGCTGTCTGTTACTTCTCTATCGTGTCTTCTCATAATATGCTCCTATATAGATAACATGTCTATTGCAACTTGTGCAGTGGTGTGCTTCAAATATACATAGTTGAATTCGTGTTCCATTGCGCCACCTTTTATTGTAAATGTGCTGAGATTGTCACTCGCCGCTATTGTGGACTTGTATACAAATGACACCCCAACTTCGCCACAAACTAGCTCTTTTATCATTCTGATTGTGCTGATTTCTGAGATCCGATTGCACGACTTTGTGCTGTAGTTGTGCCGCTTTAGCATATCTTCAAACACCGCTCTGCTCCCCGAACCTTGTTCGCGCAAAATAAGATGTTCGGTTAGCAACTCGTCTATTGTTACTTGTTTTCCGCTGAAATTATGCCCTTTGCTACAAATTCCAACCAACTCTTCTTTGCGAATAAGATGATAACTATATTTTGATTTATCAAATATCCCTTCTATTAATGCGATATCTATTGCCATTGCGTTTATCTCTGCTAATAGCTTCGCTGTGTTGTCTATGTGAAACGATATCTTGCATTCGCCGTTCTTGCAAAGCTGCTTTATTCTTTCATATATCACAAATTCGCCGATACTTTTGGTGGCGCCTACCCGCAACACTCGCTGCATATCCGCACTTTTTGCGCTCTCTATAAACTGCTTTTGCTGATGCATTATCCCTTTTGCATACAACTCCAACTGCTCGCAAAACTCGGTTTTTCTTAGCACCTTATCTTCATATATAAACAGCTTGTGGCTGTAATGCTGCTCTAAATACTGCACGTGCTGCGTTACCGCGGGCTGTGTCATATTTAAAATGTTGGCGGTTTTTCTGTAATTCATAATGTCACATAATGTGATAAATGTTGTTAAACGATAATCTAACATTGGCGCTCCTTAATAAATAATATTTATCAATACATAATTAATGATTATTTAAATTTATTAGATTATACCACACTTTAGTGATATAATAAAGTAGATAAAACACATTAGGAGATTTTTTTATGACAGCAACATTTAAAAAAATAGGGAAATATTTACCTGGCGTAGCGCTGGCTTTGGTTATAGGCATTATTGCGAAAATAATAGAAGAACTTTTGCCAATACATATAATAGGCGCATCTGTAATTGCATTGCTGATTGGGGTAGCGATAAACACTATTTGGGCACCCAAAGTGCTAAATGCTGGCGCAAAGTTTATGAGCAAGCGTGTGCTTAAATTTGCAATAATTTTGCTTGGCGCGGGGCTTTCTATTCAAACAATATTAACAGTTGGCAGCATAAGTTTGGTTGTTATGTGCTTTACTCTTGCCACTTGTTTTGGCGGTGGATATTTTATTGGTAAGGTGCTTAAACTAAATTGGAAGATGAGCAACTTAATTTCTGCGGGCACTGGCATATGCGGTGGTTCTGCAATAGCAGCCATTGCTCCTGCAATTGACGCGACCGATACAGATGTTGCAATGGCTATGAGCGCAACTTTTCTATTTGATATGATAATGATAATTATATTTCCTCTTATGGGACAATGGCTAGGCTTAAGCGATATGGCATATGGACTATGGGCGGGCACTGCCGTTAACGACACATCAAGTGTGGTTGCAGCGGGCTATGCGTTTAGCGACGCGGCGGGCGACTTTGCGGTTATGGTAAAGCTAACACGCACCCTTGCAATTATCCCAGTAGTAATAATTTTTTCTTTTATTAATATAAGAATCAAAAAGAAAGAGATGCAATTGCAATCTGCTATTACAACAGAAACAACGGCTTCTGCACCACAAACAGCAGAGACTGGCGAATTAACCCTATCTTCTACTGCACCAAAAAAATATAAAATAAATTACTTTAAACTAATACCTTGGTTTATTGTGGGATTTTTGGCAATGGCGGGACTAAACAGCTTGGGCATAATTCCCGAAGCGTGGGCAAGCGGAATGAAAGAAGTTAGTTCATATCTAATGGTTTCTGCGCTGGCTGCAATCGGGCTGAACACCAGTTTTCGCGATATGAAAAAAGCGGGCGCCGCCCCTATGGTGCACGGATTTATAATTTCCGCACTTGTTGTAATTGTGGCAATTGTTGTTGAACTTGCTATGGGACTAGTATAAACTATATAATTATAGTGGAACCCGCGGGTTGAATGAATAGTGGATTTTTAATTTATAGTTTGTTCAATCGTGGAACAAATGGCAAAACGCAATGCATAAGATTGTAGGTGCGAACCCGCAAGCGGGTTGAATGAATAATTAATATTGAATATTGAATAATTGTGGAACCCATAAAGGGTTGATTATATATGTTAGCGAATCACATACAATCGTAGGGTGCGTTAGTCCTCTGACGCCCGGACCTTATGCCGTCGGCAGACTATAATTTAGATACAAAATAAAAAAGAGCCCCTAACTTAGCGCAATGCAACGCACCAACCACCCCTCAATGGAGCTGAACAACCCCGCAAGGGGATATCGCGTAACGCAATAAAAAAGAGCCATAACCAAACTACCCCGCAAGGGGAGATGTTTCGCGGTCGACTCTTCACCTCTACTATTTTAACACATATCGTGTCAAATGTCAACTATTTTTGATGTTTTTGTGAGAAAATGGATAAAATATACCCTACTTTTCTTTTTGATTTAAAAAAGAAAGGTAGGCAAAAGAAAAAAAACAAGCCTCTTTTTCCGAGGGCGGCTTGACCCCAAAACTCCTCAACTCCCACATTGGCTAGTCATAAATATAAACTGACTGTCCCCTCTTGTCTAAGAGGGATAAAGTATCGGAGTAAATATAAACTTGAGATAAGGATTGAAATATATATTTTTTAAAGAGGTTAAAACT
>JAWXUT010000069.1:0-9334 GCA_044426075.1 Bacillota bacterium | reverse complement strand
AGTCGTGTTTTGTGTTTTTCCACGCCCAATACAACCCAGTAAGCTCACAATAACTGTCATTTAAATGCGATATATTGTCACCACCGTCGTCACGAACAAACTTTGCTTCCGTTTTGCGCCCGCTAGCACCAACCGCCAGAGGCACCAAATATTCTAAATCTTCAACAAATGCGTCAAAATGACAACATACAAATATTTTACCCTTAGCCATATCCGCCTCCTACACTGTATTACTATAATATCACATTTACGCAAAAAAATCCATACTTTTCTAAAATTCAACCGCGCTCCAGCCCATAAAAATGCGACCCTAAATATAAAGCCGCAAGAGATTTTAATATACTATGAATCAATCCACAATCAAATCAACCATTTTTAGCACTTTTTCTTTATCGCCTTTTGACAATTTAGAAAACTTGGAAACCAACATCTTTTCTTCTGTATTACCTGGAAGAATCATAACGGAACCATACAATTTATCTCCAAAATCACCTTCTAACCCCAACAGAAAATCTGCAGACACCCCAAAATACTGCGATAATTTCTTTAAAGCATCATAGTATGGCAACCTATTTAGGTTCAACCAACCACTTATCGTTGTTACTGGTATCCCCGAATTAACCCCTAATTGCCTTTGATTTAAGCCATTTTCTTCCATTAACTTTAATAATATATTTTTGAATTCCATATAATTAGTATAATCTATTGTTCTATTAGTAGGTCGCACAATCCGCGATATGCTTCCGCTGCCACTTTGCTCCATTTTGCTGTTATGTCAGTTGCTAGTGCTTTTGACTCAACCGTCATTTTTAGGTCTAGCATAGGGTTTGCAATTTCCATAATTTTTAGGCGAACAGTGAAAGTACCGTCTTCATTGTGTCTGTAGTCTGCCATAAATTCTTGTTTTTTACGATAATCTACACGCTTGTTTTTTACAAATTCCGTAACGTCGTCGCGTTGTGAAAGTGGGATATCTGTAAAAAATGCTGAAAGGCATTGTCTGCCATTTGAAGTCAATGACAATAAGTCTGACTCGCCGTCTGCTTTAGAATATTTTATAAATTTAGCTTCTTTTAATTCACCCAATACTTGACTGCAACAAAAGTAAGGCATCCATACATTTTCAATTGAGCATATTTCTAGCAACAATTGTTCACTTATAGCAATTTCTAATTTATCCAAAAGAAACAGCACTAATAATTTATTGTTTGTTGTTTCGTCGTGCAACATTTCCACTTACCTCTTAATTCTCGTTCTACTTTTTGAGTGTATAGTATATCACATATTTCTACAAAAGAAAACACTTTAACGCATTTTTCTGCATTAAAGTGTTATTTTTTTGTTGATATACTAGATGTAGTGGGTGCTTAAATATTACACCACAAGGCTATTTGAAAAACGCACTATATATTGCTCGGATTGCAGACTAAGAGTAGCTTAATTCTTGTTAAATTATAATCTACTATCTTTTTAGGCTTTGCTTTCGATGGCATTTCGACCGTTTATTTTATGTAAATATCTGTCTATTTGAAAAACGCACTATATATTGCACGGATTGCAGATTCATAGTCACATTCTTCAACGCCGATTATTATGTTCATCTCGCTAGAACCTTGGTCAATCATACGGATATTTATTGATGCTTCGTATAATGCGTTGAATATTTTTGCTGCGGTTCCGATTTCATTTGCCATTCCGTGACCTACAACTGCAATCAATGCTAGGCTGTGAGTTACTTCTATTGTGTCGGGATTTACTGCGCCTTTGATGCCGTCTACCACTTTATCAATACTGCATTTTAGCCCCGCTTCTGTTATTACAATTGACATTGTGTCAATTCCAGTTGGCATATGTTCAAATGAAACGCCGTTTCTCTCTAATACTGATAGGATTTTTCTGCCGAAACCTAACTCACTGTTCATAAGTGATTTTGTGATTGTTATTGTGATGTTGCCAGTTTTTCCTGCAATACCAGTTACTGTTGGCAAGTTTTCATATCCCGCGGTTGATGGTACGATAAATGTGCCTTTTGCCTCGGGTTCAAATGTGTTGCGAATATTGATTGCTGTGCCGTTTGCCCTTAATGGGAATATTGAGTCTGGATGCAATACGCTTGCGCCCATATATGCTAGCTCACGCAACTCTTCATAACTCAAAACATCCATAATGCGTGGATTTGTAACTATTCTTGGGTCTGTTACCATAAATCCGTTAACATCTGTCCAGTTTTCGTATAGGTCTGCGTTTACGCCACGCGCAATTATGCTTCCCGTTACATCGCTTCCGCCTCGGCTGAATGTTTTGATATCTTTATTTGGCATTCTACCATAAAAACCAGGGATAACCACACCTTCTGCATACTTTTTAATGCCCGAAACTAAATCATTTGTGCTTTCTGCATCAAATTCACCAGCAGTGTTGAATTTAATAATATCGCCCGCATCAACAAACTTGTAGCCCAAAAATGCTGCCATTACAACGCCACTTAAGTACTCCCCGCGTGAAGCTGCATAATCTGCACTTGTGCTTGCCTTTATGCCTTGTTCTACCTCATCAATAACGCTGTCGATATCGATTTTTAAATTCAATTCATTTACTAATGCTCTAAATCTTTCTCTAATTTCTTCAATAGCCTCGCCGCCATTTGTATCCTTTTCTGCATATGCTGCATATAGCAAATCGGTCACTTTGGTATCGCCCTTAAAACGCTTGCCTGGTGCTGATACTACTACATATTTGCGCGCGGAATCGGCTTTGATGATTGAGGCTACTTGTCTAATTGATTCTGAAGTGGACATTGATGTTCCACCAAATTTACATACTTTCATTATGATCTCCGTTATATTTTTTTTGCTTCTAAATAATATCTTTTTTCTTCTGGTTCGCCTATAGAAAATGACTTCTTAGGTAAATTACCCACGTTTACTACATATGGGAACAACTCTTCTGTTGCAAATGTTGGCATTATTATTCCAACCCCACCTTCTTCTGCCACTATAGCGCGCAATCTGTCGGTGTTATGAACATACTCAATTTCTAATTTAGGATTTAAACTGGCTTCCCTTTCAATAAACTCTTGTATTGCGTTAATTGCTAGGCTTGATGTTGCGGGGGTTGCAATCTCTCGGTCACCCTCTGCGGTTATTAGCGTGGTGCGCCCACTGCCTTCTAATACGCGCTTCATCTTTTCTACAAATAAATTGTCTGCATTAAATATTATGCGGTGGATAGGCTCAAACACCATTCCTCCACCATAAATGTTTACCACCTCAACCAATGCATATCGCGCGGGGTGAGTTGCTTTTTCTTCTTCAGTTAGCGTTGGTGCCACTTTTTCCCACATTACTTTTGCGGTAGCTATGCTGTGGTTTCCGTCACCTACTGCCATTAAAATACCAGCATCGTTGCCGTACTTTGCAACTTGCAAACTTGGCTCAAGTAGCGCATTCAATCGCTCTTCAAGGCCGCTGTTTTCTGGCACTTTGTAGCCCGTGATGTGTCCGCCACCCATATTCAAATCAAAATCATATACTTTTTCAAAACTGTCTTTTTCTGCATACATTGGCTCTATTACGGTATGCTCTTTGTCATCAATTAGTATCATTGCGTGAGGTAGTTCGATGGGAGCTTTGCTGCGGATATCTATTCTTACAGGTAGGCGCTCCATAATTGTTGCCTCTGTTGCCCTAACTGGCACCCTAACCCTATTCCAATCATAACTATCAAGGTCAAGAGCCACCATAACGCCTATTCTTTTTTCTTTTCCAACTGAACGCTCAACTAATATGTAATTGTTAACTTCTTCTAATATTCCACTGTTTATGTATGCGTGCATATTGCTGTTTATTGCACTAACCATACTGTTTAAATCGCCCTTTAAATATATCTCTGGCAACGTAAGCTTTAATGTGCTTGGTGCGTCTCCAACAAGCGCTTCCAACTCTTCCCAATATTTTGGTTCGGCGCAAAACTGGTCACATGCAACTGACGCCCACTTGTTCATATCTACGCTACTGTTTGGCAAAAGTATCTTTGGTGTTGTGATTACTGGCATAATGCCTCCTAATGTTCTTTAGTATATTTTATTAAGGCAACACTGCATAAATGCCACCGCTAAAAACTTTGTGATTTTTTTGTTAGTTTAGTGCAAACTTTTTATGCGGGTTTGTGCTAAAATAACAGAAACACACGGATTTATATAGTTTGACTTCAAATTATCGTGTGCGTGTGCGTGTTGGTTCACTTAAATTATAAACCTCGTGCAATATGTCGCGCAACCTATCAGGTGTTATAAATCTGCGAAGCTCGCCGTGTTGTGCAACAGAAATAATGCCGGTTTCTTCACTTAAAATGATAGTTAAAGTATCCGTTTCTTCTGTTATGCCGATACCCGCGCGGTGGCGTGTACCCAAATTTTTAGAAACTGATTGTGATTGTGACAATGGCAAAAAGCAACCAGCTGCCGTAATTTTGTTGCCAGTTATTATTGCTGCACCGTCATGAATAGGTGCGTTTGTGTTAAAAATACTTTCAAGCAATGGCGCAGAAACTATCGCCCCCATATTAATTCCAGTTTCTGTAATGCGAGGAGCAATGCTGTTTGTTGCAATAACAATAAGTGCGCCAGTGCGAGCCTTTGACATTGATTGGCACCCCTTTATAATTTCATTAATTGCGGTGCGCAACTCTTCATCCGACAAACCAGATTCTAAGTTATTGCTTTTTTCCGAAGGTTTTGTCCACAAGAAGAACATCGCCTTAAATTCGCTTTGATACACAACAACTAGCGCCACTATTGCAAAAAATGCAAGAATTGTGAAAATATCCTTTGCAATTGGAACATCATACAAAACATCTATTACAAGCACCACTACATACATAATTAAGGCAAGCGAATAAACTACAGCTAACCTAAAACTTTTTATATGGGCAAAAAACAAAAACATCAAACCTAGTAACAGTACTACAGAAAAAATGTCAATTATACTCGTCCACGATAAGACATATGTCGCTAATTCCACTTTAAACCTCACACATCAGTAATGTAATTATTATATATCATAAAGGGGCATTTATGCAAACAAAAAGGCAAAGTTTTTTACACTTTGCCTAAAAAATCATAGTGATTTATACAACTATCCGCTAAAAACCATATCCTTTGAAGATTTCGTCGTCATCCTCGTCATCTTTTTTGCCAGAACCATCAGTTGACGCGGGTTTTTCACCGTTAAAATTGAACACATCTGATATGTCTTCCATATTAAAATTGCTGGGGTGAGGCGTAACAGATTCAAGTGGAGGTGCAAACTTTGCAGCCCTTGCGGTTATCTTTTTGCCAAGCACCATATACACAAAAGCACCCGATAAAATTATTAAGCCCAACCTAATTGAATAAGCAATTACATACTCCGAACCATAATATTCTGTATCAACAAGGATATTAAAGAATGTTAGTGCGCAGAAAATTCCCATCCACAAAAAGTAATACATAAATATTTTATTAAACGCGTCTTTTAGTCTTACTGGATTAATTATGCTCCAACTAAATACTATAAATCCAAATATTACCACACCAACTTCTATGATATAATCGAGTATTGAGGTTCCATAAACATAAAATTCGGGAGCCCAGAAGTAAGAAATTGAATATAAACCAATAATAAGGTTAGATATAATATATAGTGTACGTGCCGTTTGCATAAAGAAGTTTTTATTTGAATTTACACTGCCACCTGCAAACAACGCCCTATAAAAAAGACTAAAGAAGAACTCAAATATCGCAAGTGAAATAAGCGGATCAAAGATATAAATCATAGCCAGAACAACCCAGTTGTTGGAGCTATATCCCATTACTTCTGCAAGTTCTTCCACCATAATTTCTGCATCCCATAAAATAACATATGCGTTTGCAAAAAAATATGAAATCGCCACAAATAGCATCATGAGCCAGGCGGGCGTGCGACTTATTTTTCTAAAAATTTCTATTACTTTTGTCATAATTCTCTCTATTTTAGTATTATATTTGTGATTGCTGTGCGGATAGCTGTTTCTTCGCTCATTGCGCCACTTTTAAAGGCGAATTCTGCTTGAACTAGTATGTCAACAATCTCTTTAAGTGCTGTTTTTGTATATTTTTTGCTAGATTCACGCGCCTTTTGTATAGCAAATGGCTTTGAACCTAAACTTGTAGCCACATCATTTACGGATATTGGTGCCGTTAAACTTGCGTGCAACATTCTGCGATATTGGCCTATTATCGTGGATAAAATATAGGTATAAGACACGCCTTTTGCAACAAATCTATCTAATATTTTATAAGCTAGCACTATGTTTTTTGCGGCTATTGCGTTGCAGAACTCATATATTTCGTTATCTATGGTGTTTGCAACTAGGTTATCAATGTCATTAAGTGTTATTAGTGCGCCGTGAGCATAGGCTTTTAACTTATTAACTTCGGTTTCTATGCGTGCCATATCGCGATTTGTGTATTCAATTAATGCATCCATTGCGCGGTTATCAATTTCTTGCGAGCCGAACAATCCTTTTATGGTCTTGCGCGCGTCATATGTATCTAGCCTACTAGCATCAATTACAGTTAACATCTTTTTTAATTTTGGTGTTAAAAATTGCACTCCGCTAAATATTAAATAAGTGTCTTGCGGAACTTGGCTTATGATATCGGCGATACTTGGCTTGCTATCTGCCCCGCCCTTAAATTTTGGGTCACGAACTATAACAACAACTTCTGCACACATCATAGAAGGTGTATCGATTGCTTCTAATATAGAATTGTAACTTGAAAGTGTTTCAATATATCTTACATCAAAACAGCGAGTGTCTTCGGGAATTAAGTCTACAAAAAAGTGCTCCGCATAACTAACCCAGTAGCTATCATCGCCCTCAATCGCAAAAACATTGCCTTGCAAACTTTCTTTTTTTAACTCAACCGCCTTCATATTATATATTATACATTATATTGCGAATATATACAACCAATATTTGCGAAAACTAGGTGAACTCTCTGTTAAATTTTTCGCAAGTAATGTTGACAATCCGTGCTACACCAACATCTTGGCTAACTTTGTTAGCGCACGACCACGATGACTTACCGCATTTTTCTCTTCTGACGTTGCAACTCCAAACGATTGCTCTAAATCGGTTGAATAAAATAATGGGTCATAGCCGAAGCCATTTTCACCCTCTAAACTATCTAAAATATATCCTTTTACATCGCCAACTGCGCTTATATGGTTGCCATTTGGATAGAACAATACTATACTGCTTACAAACTTTGCTTTGCGATTTTCAACACCTTGCATCTCATTTAAAAGTTTTATGTTGTTTGCAGAATCATCACAAATTTCTCCTGCATATCTAGCAGAAAACACACCAGGTGCCCCCGCTAACGCTTCAACCATAAGTCCAGAATCATCTGCCAGTGCGGGTTCTTTGGTTATCTTGCATATTTCACGCGCTTTTTTTAACGCATTTGCATAAAATGTTGCGCCATCTTCTTCAACTTCCACTTCAACGCCTATCTCTTTTAATGAAACCACTTCAAACTTATCGCCTAAAATATCCCTCATTTCTACCAACTTGTGCGCATTATTTGTCGCTGCTATCACTCTTATCTTTTGCATTTGACTTCTCCTTATATATACTTTCTTTACTTGAATATGATTTTTTCAACAGATAGATTACTGTAAAAAATAATCCTCTTACTACCTTGCCATTAAACGCTTCTAGTAATGCCGTGCACGCCTCGTAAGAAACGGTGCCACCGCTCATTGCATAAAAGTTACGGATTGGCATATCCATAGCCCCGCGCTGTGTCATTTTTTTGGTTGCGGTGCTGGCGTTTTTAGGTATCATAGATAAACTCGATTGCTTAAATATCCACCTAAACAACTTTGCAAACCACGTTGCATCTAACTCACCAACAACAGTATTGAATCCATATTCACCCTTGTGAGGTCTGTGATATACGGGAACTTTTCTGCCTAACAACACTTCAAATTCAGCTATTGGAAATCCGCCTCCCTCACTCACATTATAGTAACTTGGGGCTTTAAGGCTATAGTTGGGGATTTGCAACGCGCTAGCCTTGTACTCCACTTTTGCAGTCAATCTAATGTCACGTGAGTGCTCGCCAACCAGAATTTCAAACTCACCCGCTTCCACCGCAAAGTCACAAACATCGGTGTTATAGTAGGCAAAACTGCGCTTGTTAAGGTCAATTTTAACCTTCTTTTTCTCGCCCGCTTTAAGCATAATTTTATCAAAGCCCTTAAGTTGCTTTTCTGGCACATATATGCTACTTTGGGTATCCTTAACATATAATTGAGGAACCGCTTCACCACTAACATCGCCAATGTTCTTTACTTCAAATGAAACAATCAACTTGTCATTATCCTGAATTTTATTAGCGGATAATTTAATATTGCTGTATTCAAATTTGGTGTAAGACAATCCGTATCCAAATGGGAACAACACCTCTTTTTTCGCCGTGTCAAAATATCTATATCCAACAAATATGCTCTCGCAATATGGCACAACTTCTTTGCAGAAATATGGTGTGCTTGGTATGTCTTCAATGCACAATGGGTATGTTTCCGCCAAGTGACCGCTTGGGTTCTTTTTGCCAAACAACAAGTCATATGTAGCTTCACCGCCCGCTTCACCCGTGAGATAAACATTCAGCACTGCAGACACCTTGTTTAACCAAGGCATTGCAACTGGTGAGCCTCCAACCAAAACAACTATAACTTTATCGTGGTTTTGGCACAATTTATCTATCATCTTATTGTGTGAATCTGGCAAATTTATATGCGTGCGGTCAAACGCTTCCGACTCGTACGCCTCCGTTAATCCAACAAATGCTATAACCACATCTTTATCTTTTGTAGCAACAACTGCGCGGTCTATCTTAGAAACCTCTGCAACATCGGTGTTTACATTGTATCCCGCACTGTAGCTAAAATCAATATCCAATTTCTTTAAATATTGCGTGAAGCTAACTTCATTTATAGGATTAAGTTTGCTGCTTCCGCTGCCTTGTGAACGAATCTTTTTAGCTAGCTCGCCCACAACTGCAAAACTTGTGCCGGAAGATAAGGGCAAAATGTTGCCTTCATTTTTCATAAGCACCGCACCACCCGCCGCCGCTTGACGCGCTAAATGGTGATGTTCTGCATAGTCGGCTTTAAATGACTTGTATTTTTTTCTGTTTTCTTCCGCGCTGAACACATATCTCAATATACGCTCAACTGATTTGTCAAGTGGTGCAAATGGTGTTTTGCCTTCGTTTATTGCGTTTACCAATTGCCTATCTCGT
>JAWXUT010000068.1:0-9459 GCA_044426075.1 Bacillota bacterium | reverse complement strand
GGGGGCGGCTGTCCCCTGCCGCCCGCCACCTTATCGCAAGTTTGGGTTATTGATATTGTATGTTTATTTAAGTATCAAGGAAACGACGATGTAAACTTGTGAAATTGCATTTTATCGTTGAATAATATTTTAATGCGGTTGCGGGCGTCAGAGGACTAACGCACCCTACGATTTAATATTCATCTGCGCTGAAATAGGCGTTCCCACTAACATATGCAATCAACCCTTTATGGGTTCCTCAATTTTCATTTTAAAAGGGCCATAGAGATTTCTCTCTACAGCCCCATTTTGTTTTATTGTTTATATATTATTGTTCGGCTATTTTTTTCATAAATTCAAAGGTTAGCGCCAACACTTCTTTGCTTTTTTTGGCCCAGTAGTTGAAGTGATAGCAGTGGTTGTCTAGTAGTGATGTGGAGTTGTGTGTAACTACATCTAGGTTGTGTGACTCCATAACTTCTTTCATCTTTTCACCTTGGCCGGGGCAGAAGATGTCTTTGTTTGACCAAGATAGTAGTACGGGGCACCATTTTTCATTTACATAGTTTATGATGTTTATTTCATCTAGCAACTTGAAGTCTGACATATTGCTGAAATCTTTTTTAAGGTCTTTTAGTCCAGAAATCGATTGTGCAACGCTCCACGCAATTGAAAATGGAATTGGACGAGAAAGCGCTTGTGTTACATCATAAAATCCGCTAAATGCAATTAGACCCGCTGGTTTTATGTCAACCTTTGTAAGTTGTAGTTTGCTGTGTAGCTCTTCATTAAATAGGGCTGCAACCATAGTTGTGGCTGCGTGTGCGCCGCTTGAATCGCCCGTAAAGATTACCTTTGTTAAGTCTAGGTTGTATTCTTCCGCTAATGTAGGAAGCTGGGCTAGTGCCTTAAATAAGTCTTGTATGTGGGTTGGAAATGCGGCTTTTGGTGCTAGCCTATAATTTGCATTTACTACAAAATAGCCTTTGTCTGCGTACATTTCGCTAAGACTGCGGCGATGTTTTTTATCACCTTTTACAAATCCTCCACCGTGTATGTTGAAAATAACTGGCATTTTTTTGTCGCTATTTGTTTTACGATAGTATATGTCAT
Source organism: Bacillota bacterium (assembly GCA_044426075.1). Classification (GTDB taxonomy): domain Bacteria; phylum Bacillota; class Clostridia; order Christensenellales; family DTU072; genus JAWXUT01. The sequence continues at coordinate 8,367 of JAWXUT010000068.1, read as the reverse complement.
ATTGGCATAAAGGGTGGCTATCATATGCAATGTTTTTGCAAGACGAAATGTCTTTAAAAAACTTGTAGTTTTGTGGAATATGGCAAGCATAGTCTACAACTGCAAAAATAAGTTCTGCTCTATTCATAAAGTACCTCTCAAATATTTATCACTAATATGATATCAAAAAAACTAAAAATATGCAATAGTTAAATGAAATTATTGCAATTTAAATTTTTGTTGCAATTAAGTGTAAAATTTGATACAATATATATACAATTTTTAATTAGGAAATATTATGTACAACATTGAAGTATTGGCGCCGTGCGGCAACAGAGAAAATTTAAATGTGGCTATTGCTTGTGGGGCAGATGCGGTGTATTTAGGCGTGTCTGAATTTAATGCAAGGATTGGTGCGGATAACTTTACAATTGATACGTTGCAAAGCGTGGTTGAAGATTGCCATTTTCACGGTGTTAAGGTTTATTTAACGCTTAATATTTTAATTAAAGAAGAAGAGTACAGTGCCTTAAACAAGCTAGTTTGGGTAGCCAAAGAAGCAAATGTTGATGCCTATATTGTGCAAGATTTGGGTGTTGCTGCATTGATAAAAGAAGTTGATTCAGATGCTGTTTTGCACGCAAGCACGCAGTTAGGGGTGCACAATTTACAAGGCGCTAAAGTGCTTGAAAAACTTGGGTTTAGTAGGGTAGTAGTGTCTCGTGAAACCACACTTGCAGATATAAAAGCAATAGCTGTGGGCACTAAATTAGAAATTGAAAGTTTTGTGCAAGGCGCGTTGTGTGTATCGTTTAGTGGCGGTTGTTATCTTAGCAGTGTGCATAACGGCAATAGTGGTAATCGTGGCAGATGCCAACAACTTTGCAGGTTGCCAATTACTGCGGTTCACAAAGGCAAGGTTATAAAAAAAGGATATTTATTATCGGCTCGCGACTTGTGTTATGCAGAAAGTGTGCAAAAGTTAATTGAGGCGGGCGTCACCAGTTTAAAAATTGAGGGTCGTATGCGTAGCAGTTTGTATGTAGGCGAAGCCGTAACCTTATATAAAAATACATTACACAACATTAAATTAGATAAAAATGACATAGCCATTGCCTACAATAGGGGTGCATACAACGAGGGCGCTTATTTTGCAAATAAAAGTGGCAACATAATTAATCCAATAAATTGCAACCACATAGGCGTAGCAATAGGTGAAGTAATAAGCACAAAGCCATTTAAGGATTTATATGAAATAGTGTTAACTTCAAATAGGGAACTTCACAAAGGCGACGGGCTAAAGTTTTTTGACGGCAATCGCGAAGTGGCAAGTGCTGGTGTTGGCAACATTTACAATAATGGGGGCACATATAAGATATTTTCTAAAGCTAGGGTACGTGCGGGCAACAGAATTTCTTTAATTTTCGACAATGATAAAAGGGATGCATTTGTTAATCAGTCGCAGTCAATAAAGGAATTTTGCGATATAAATTGCATAGTGGAAGCCGGCGCACCGTTGCAAATAACCGCAGAAAGTAGGGGTATTAGAGTTGCAGAAACCAGTGATTATATCGTGCCAAATGCAATAAACAAAGCTACTTTAAAAGAAGAAATTGTTATGCAATTTAGCAAAATGCAAGAGTCGCCGTTCAAACTTGGCAAAATAAACGTTAAAGCTACAGATGTATTTATTCCAAAATCAATATTAAATGGCTTGAGGCGGTTGGCGCTCGCGTCACTTGAAGCAAAAATCAAGGCGGAATACAAAAGGCAAAGTGCACAAAATGCTGAGCTTCCACCTATACTTGCAACAAATAATACTACAATTGGAAACATATATGCGGTTGATTCAGCTATAATGGCACGCACCATTGTGCAAAATAAAAGTGGTGGAATAATTGCAATTAAGCCTCAAAATTATACAAAATCCGTAATAGATGCAATCATAGATTCGTGTGTGATTGATGCAGAAAAATGGCAGTTTGCTCTTGAATTACCCGTTTTTGCCACTGGTTTAGATATGGTGCAGATTGAATCTATTCTAAATGATAATAAAAAAATTAAGGTGCTAGTTGCAAATAATATAAGCGGATTGCACTACTTAAATAAAGGTTACACTATTATTGCGGGCGCTGGGTTAAATGTAATTAGCTCGCATTCGGCTGAACAATTTGCAAGGTTGGGCGCAAGCGCTATTGTGGCATCCATTGAGTTTGACACCAATTTAAACACAATTAATAACATAACACACTCCTATAAATCTGGCAAACTTGGTGTTATGACGCTCCGCCACTGCCCATTTAAAGTTGTGTATGGTGGCGACTGCAATAAATGTAAGTTCCATAATGATTTAAATTACATTATTGAAGGCAGAGAATACAGCGTTGTGAGAACCAAAATTTCAGAATGCCAATTTGCACTGCGCGCCACAGAGAGTTTTCAGCAAGATAGTGGAAAATTAGGGTATTTTGATTTGTAGATCGTAGCGCATACAACGGCGTTTATATGAAATTTTATCACCGTGAAGTTTTAATTTAGTAAAAACGGGTGATTTTTTGCCACCACGTGGTTTTAGATTAGTAAAATGAGTTGCTTAAATACGGGTTTTATATTAATATATTACTATAATATATACGCGAATATATAAGCGCGCGTGTAATGCGCGAATAAACTAAACTTAAAATTTAAATATATAACATATATTGTTGTATTAATTTTGTACTGTGGAGGTGCAATTATGAGTAGAATTTCTATAAAAAAAGTATCGTTTTTGGTGATTGCAGTGTTAGTTCTGACATTGCTATTTGCGTTATTTGCGGTGGATATTTCGGTTATGACAAATAGTTTGTTGACTAGCGAATATGCCGCAACAACAGCAGAAGCGGCAACCACTACAAGTGATTATATTTTGTTGGAGTCAGCTGAGATATCCGGTGGAGAAACAAGTGGATCTAGTGACTCAGGATCCTGGGATGACGGCAGCTCATATGTAAAAGCAGGTGGCGCGTCGGTAACCATTAATCAATATGGTGAAGCAACAGCAGTTAGAGTGGGTAGTGGAGGTTCGAGTAGTCCAACTACATATACTTCCGATGTAAATAGTAAATTCGCCACATCAAAAAATGGCATGGCATATGCAAGTGGTAATTTGCAAACTATAAGCGGTCTGTCTAAAGATGAATATAATGAAGCAGTTTCCAACGGAAATATATACTACAAACTCTCTTTTATAACAAATAAAACTGACTCCTCATCGAACAGTATCGCTACAAAAATGGCGGTTAAAATCAGTAATGATGCAAAGGGTTATGGCTATGCATATATTACCGCAACGGGCTATTCAGAGGCTAATACATATGGTATAGTAGGTGATAGTGGCATTGATATTTATAGTGGTGCATATGGCATTCTTGGTGCAATATCTACGTCTGGATTAGCGGCTAGTTCAAGTTCTGACATTAGTCCTAGTTATCCATCAAGCTTAAATTATGTGCAAGTTACAAGTGATAATGTGAATGATGACACAGTGCATGTTTATGCGGGTATTTATGGTGTTAACACCTCAAAGAACTCAAGCAGCAAAGTTACGCTTGTTTGTGGAATTGTTGCAACAGTTGAAGTATATTATCGCCCAACTACAGTAGAATATTCTTCATACTCAACAACAACGGGAACGGTTTCTGCGGTTTACAGTAGTGATACTAGTGAAAGTTTTAGCTCAAATTCATCATATTTAGGATTTTATGAAACTGCATCATTAACAGCTACACCTAGCACAGATTATTCATTTTTGGGTTGGTACGATGCATCAAATAAAAAATATAGTGATAGCAATCCTCTTACAACGGCTGCTGGATATAGTATAGATGCCAGCAGTTACTATAAGGCATATTTCTACAAATTTGATTATCCGAGCAGTAGTACACTGATAGATGGCATATATTATTACACATACTCGGGGTCGCCGCAAGGACCGGAAATAGAGTATTCGGATGGCACAGCTACATCAGGCACCTCAGCACTTAAACTCACGCTGTTGTATACGGGTACTAACGAAACTTCTTACGGTCCAACAAGCACAGCACCAACAGATGCGGGTACTTATAGTGTAAAGGCTACTATATGCTTTGCAAGTGATGAATCGATTGATGCAACGTCGGACACACTTTCTTTCATTATACAAAAAGCAACAATTTCAGCTGATGATATTACTGTATCTTTAGGTGATATAGAATATGGCGAAACTGTTTCAGATGCAGCAATAAATGAATTTATAGGAACAGCTACTTTTAATGGGACTACTATTGCTGGTAGCATGGGAACTATAACTGCCGGTGGAACTCAAATTCCTGAAGTTAAACTTGATAATAGTGGCAATGTAACTCCTACTGCTGTTAACATCACTACTACATTTACGCCAGATGACACGGCAAACTTCAACTCAACAACACTTACTGCTGTTAATGTATCTATTACAGTTGCAAAAAACACACCTACATTTGAATTTAGTTTAGACGATATTTATTATGGGAAGTCTTTAAGTGATAGTACTGTAAAGGCTAGCGCAACAAACTCTAAAAACTCTACTAGTGTGGAGGATTATTATGATGCTAGTGTTGCGGGCAACTATATTATATACACTTCGGCGGGCGTAAAAATAGCGCAATATAATGGCGCAACAGGGATTTGGACTTACTATGATGCGTCATCAGGCAACACAACAACTACAGCATATAAGCCAGAAAATGGGAATAAGGATGATAACTTAACTTACACCATTGCTTTTGTGCCTCACAATACAACAAACTATAATACAATAAGTTATGATGAAACTATGGGTTATGAATGCACATTGACTGTAAATAAGTTAACCCCAACAGCAACAGCAAGTTTGTCTGAAATATACTATGGTCAGACTTACAACGGTCAGACTTACAACGAGTTAACTATTTCTGGTAGCGCGAGTGTTGGAGGAGTATTTACGCTAGATGAAACTACTTTTGATAGTAGCACTTTGCCTTATAACGGTGAGAAAATTTCAGTTACATTTACTCCAACGGATAGCGATAACTATGAAGAAATAACTATAGAAGATGTTTCAATTACAGTAAATCAGACCACACCAACTGTTTCATTTGAATATACTGGTGATGATAGTAATACTATTACATATGGTACGTTATTAGAAATAGGCGGCACTGCGACAAACAAATATAGTGATAGTAGTGTTGCGGGAACATATACATTTAAATGGTATACATCAACAACAGATAAAATAGACGATAATGGCATATTAAGTGTAGGCACATATCAATTTTATATTGTGTTTACACCAACGGATATAACAAATTATGAATCAGTTATATCAAACCAATACACGGTTGATGTTACGAAAGCATCGGTCACGGTTACAAGTATAGCAGCAAGTGGCATTACATATGGCAAAATGTTTAGTGATAGCACAATAACAGCAACAGTTAAAATGGTTTATTGCGGCGATACTTATGATGTAACGGGCACATTTGAGTGGTATAAGATTTCAGGCGTTTCAATCTACATGCCAAATGTAAGTGACTCCGGAACATATGCAATAACATTTACAGCAGAGTCCATAACATACAATAGTGCTACATTTAATTTATCAACTGATAATGTAGCTATTTATTATGGTTCAGCAGTGCTTAACATAAGTAAAGCGGAAACCCCTAGCTTAATAACAACTGATTTGGCAGATGCAAACACAGCGGTTAGTAAAGAAGATAGCAGTAGCAGTAATGCAGAGTATCAAATAGCTTATGACAATACAATAACATTTACTTTTACGTCAGACGCCACTATAAAAAACGACTCAGCCACTGATATAAAATACATTGACATAGCCTTTACAATAAGTAATTCTAAATATGCAGAGGTTTTGGATAATGGTATTACAAAAGAAATTGAAGATGGCAAGTTAATTACAACCATAACTGTTTATATTAAAGACGGAGTTACGGGTTCTGTAACGTTTACTGCACAGCTAGATACAAGTTCGGGCAACTATGAGTCTTTCCCAACATCAACAATAACACTTCAAGTAAAACAACCACAAACTATAGGAAATTTCTCCGATATCGAGGTAACATATGGCAGCGGAACACAACCCTTGTACTTTGATTTCAGCAGTGGTTTAGATAGTTATAGCATAGAGAGTACTGATGAAAATGTTATTACAGTTTTAAACAAAACAATAACCATTGTAGGCGCGGGTGAAGCATATGTTACGGTTACTAATGCCGGCAATACTACATACGCTGCTGTCACAGGCTCAATTAAGGTAACAATAAGCCAAGCTAGCTTAACTGTAACCGTTGTTAATCAAACTATAACATATGGCACGGGCAAACCCACATTTACATACACATATTCTGGGTTAAAAAATGGCGAATCAGCAGGCGATGTTATTACAGAAATTGAAAATGACTACACTGGTGAAAGCACTCCAGATGCGGGCGAATATATAGTATCAGTTACTTCTATAACATCCGCTAATTACAAACTAACATCCGCTGTTTCGGGAACCATAACTGTACAACAGGCAACCCTAACTGCAAAATTAAACACAGATATTGAAAAAGTTTATGGCGCAGAGTTGCCAGATTTAAAAGATATTATTGACTACTATACGGGTTATATAAGTAGTTATGGTGATAGTAGCGAAACAGTAAGTTTAACAAGCAGCCCAACAATAGATTACAATGGTTTAAGTAAAAGTAGCTCTGTTGACACTTATTATATTTATTTAAGTGGCGGTGGCTCCACAAACTATGTAATTGAATCCGCTACAGTTACAATTAAAGTAACTGGTGCAGCAGTTAAAATTAGCCTTGGCAAAACCAGTGTGAATTATAATGGTTCTCAACAAACAGTTAAAGCTACTGTTGAAGGTATTAGTGGTTTATCAGAACCAAGTGCTGAAGTTACATATTATTATATGGTGGCAAGCAGTAATTCTACTGCAACGGAGAGTGACAGCGCTTGGTCAAAAGATGCGCCAACAAATGCGGGTACATATGATGTTATGGCAGTATATGCAGACACCGCTGAAAAAAATGATAACTACATTGCAACTACACTTATAGTGGAAGATGCAATTACAATACTTCCGGTAAATCCAACATTTAAAGTTACGGGTTACACGGTAACTTACAATGGTTCTCAACAATCACCAAGTAGTATAACAATGAAGGGTGAAGCGGAATACACATTTGATCCAAGCGCGTTTACTGTTACATATTATTATGGAGAAACCACAGGATACACAGATGATGCACCAACAGATGCGGGCGAATATACTATAAAGCTTGCATATACCGGTAGTTCCAACTATAACGAATATACAGATACATCATATACATTTACGATTAATAAAGCGGAGGTTACATTTAAATTGGAAACTGTAACTGCAAACTTTAGTGGTTCTGCTGTTAATGTAACTGCTAGTGTATACGGTGTAAATGATTTGGATTTAACAGACGACGTTTCAGTTTCAGATTTAATTAGTTATACTTATTATAGTGTAGCAACAGCGAGTTATGTTGATCCAATTAACGCGGGTAGCTATCACGTTACAGTTAAGTTCAGCGGAAATACAAACTATGCCGAAACTGAAGATACAGAGTTTAACTGTATTGTAATCAACAAGAAGGATTTGGTATCTTTATCACTTACGGAAACTAGCAAAATTAGTATGATTTATACGGGTATTGCATATGAATTTAGCGCTACCGCCACGGGTGTAACTATAGGCGGCACAACTTTTGAGCCTACTGGTAAAATAACATTCCAATATATGTTAAGTTCATCAACAACGGGCATTTACACCACATCAGCCGTAACAAATGTGGGATTATATAATGTTAAAGTTGTGTACACCACTATTGACGGCGATAACTACAATTCATATGAAGTAATATATGGAAATTATTTAGAAATTACGCAAGCAACACCTACAATTACAATGGATAACTATAGTAGTTATGTATACAATGGTTCGGGTTATGCGGTTACAGCAAAAATAAATGGTGTTGTTGGCGGAACCACTCCAGAAGGCTCATTCACCTATACATACGCATATGTAGATGCATATACAGATGTAGATACGTTATTGTTTTCTTCTAACCTACCAATAAATGTGGGCACATATTGGGTTAAAGTTACATTTACTGCCACATCTAGCGGCAACTATGTTAGCATTACAGACGCGTATTTGTTTGAAGATATTATGACAATTTCTGCTGCTAAACCTTCAATTACTATTGATTATGTAGAAGTTGAGTTTGACGGAAGTTATGTTACAACTACAGCTTATATTGTTGGTGCAAGTGACACAGATAGCACCGCGCCAAA
>JAWXUT010000067.1:0-9694 GCA_044426075.1 Bacillota bacterium | reverse complement strand
AAGGAACCTGCACTTATTCTTTCTACTAAACTCTATTCAAAGAAATTAAAAAAGCCATAGTTTGCGTGCACAACGAAGCGAACGCCCAATTTTAAAAATCCTAATGTATAAGTAATATCTGAATTTAAATAGTGGTGCTTGTGAAGTTAGATGTGTGAAATATGGCGTCTGCAAGGAACCTGCACTTATTCTTTCTACTAAACTCTATTCAAAGAAATTAAAAAAGCCATAGTTTGCGTGCACAACGAAGCGAACGCCCAATTTTAAAAATCCTAATGTATAAGTAATACCTGAATTTTTAAAATTGGGCGCTCGTGATGTTGTGTGCGTGAAATACGGCTTTTTAACAGAGTAGTAGGGCTATAAACACAGCACTCGCCAACCCCACTAGTCCTATAATTGTTTCCATTGTTGTCCAAGCTTTTAAGGTGTCTTTTTCGTTGATTTGCAAGATTGAAGATACCATCCAGAAACCAGAATCGTTGAAGTGGCTGAATGCGGTGGCTCCACCATTAATGGCGAGAACTATGGCGGCTAAATACAATGGCGATAGAGTGGAAACTGCTACCATTGAAACCATTATTCCGGCGGTCATTGTCATTGAAACTACGGCGGCACCAACGCATATTCTTATCATACCTGCAATTAAAAACGCAACTATTACAAGGGGCAAGCCAGATTGTTCTAATACGCTGCTTACAATTGAGCCCATACCGATAACTTGCAAGATTTCGCTAATTATTCCGCCACCAGTTATTACTAAAAGTATGCCCGCGGTGGGGAGTAATGATTTGTCTAGTATCTTTTTTATTTGCTCTAACGTGTAGCCTTGCGAGTGGCATAATGTGAACATTGCAACTATTATTGTTATAATTAGCGCGATAAAAGGCGTGCCTAAAAATAATAGCGTGCTTTCTAGCGGAGCCCAAATTTCAACATATGTTGTTAATGTGCTAAGAAGAATTAGTACTAATGGTATCAAAATTATTGCTACAACTGTGCTGAATTTAGGGAGATTTGCCTCTTCAATATTGCTCTCTTTAACGGTGTCGGGGACGGCAGCATATATTCTTTTGCCAATAAATTTAGACCAAAATATGCCTCCGCAAACCAGTGCAACCACACCCGTTGGCAAGCCTACTAGTATCATCAAACCAAGGTCTACCCCTAGCATTGTTGACACCAAAACCGAGCCCGCTGACGGTGGAATAAACGCAAAACCCGCTGCAAGCCCCGCAAGTAACGGGATTACATAGTATAATGTGGACTTTTTGGTCTTTTTCGCCAACCCAAACGCAAGCGGAATTAGTATCATAACGCCGGCTTCAAAAAATACCGTTGTTCCAATTATGAGCCCCGTTACGCCCAGCGCTATGCCCGAATTTTTCTCTCCGAATTTAGCAACTAAGGTACGCGCAATGCTACTCGCGCCTCCCGAAACTTCAAGTATTCCGCCAAACATTGAGCCCAGCCCAATTAAAAGCACTATGCCTTCTAGCGTGCTTCCCGCACCTTCCGTAACCGTGTCCGCCATTTGTTCAACGGTCATACCAGAACCCATTGCTATCACTAGCGCCGCCACTAGTAGCGACAAAACGGGGTGCACTTTGAACTTTATTATTAGTATTAATAGAATTATTATTCCGCACGCAGACGCAATTAGCACCCGCGTTGTATCAAAATCTGTTGTCATTTAACCTGCCTCCATAATTTTTCCGCCTTATCTTGTCCAAAAATCTATAGAGATTTGCCTTTATTGCTACAATTATTTTGTTGGATCTATTAAATATTTTCCTTTTGCACGCAATGCTGGCGTTTTCAAAATTTCTTCAAGTTCGGTGAGACCCGCCACTTTATATATCATTGATTCTACATCAATTCTGCCGCTGTTTATTAAATCTAGCGCCCTTTGATGCGTGCAAGGATTTATAAATGATGCCTTTAATACGATTTCTTTTTTGAATAATTCAAATGGCTTTACTGCAACTGTTTCGTCGGGCTTTGTTAACCCAAACATCATTACAATTGACTTGTAACCCGCAATTTCTATAGCTTGCGCTATGGTTTTTGGATTGCCAACGCACTCAATTACTACATTTACTCTATCAAATCCCGCATTTTGAAGCGCTTGTTTTGCGTCCTCAGAAATTGGATCAATTGCAATATCCGCACCCATTTTGATTGCCACTTCGCGCTTAACTGCAACGGGCTCAAGTAGCGCCACCTTTGACGCACCTTCTAGTTTTGCAAGTTGCAACATAAGCAGACCTATCATTCCGCCACCTATTACAACAACTTTATCGCCCGCTTTAATGTCGCACATATCTATGCCGTGCAAACAGCAACCAAGCGGCTCAACCATTGCACCTTGTAAATAATTTGTTTTGCTGCCTAGCTTGTAAACTACTTTTTCATTTACCGCGCAATACTCTTGAAATCCGCCGTCTAGCGTGACGCCATAACTCAACATATTTTCGCAATAATGAACAACTCCGTCACGGCAAGGTGTGCAATTTCCGCAATACCAATTGGGATCAACAGTTACTCGGTCTCCCACTTTTAATGATTTAACTTGATCACCCACGGCTGTTATTATTCCCGCAAATTCGTGACCCAAAACGGTGGGCTTGTTTACGTCGGCTGAACCCTTGTCACCCTCAAAAATATGTACATCTGTACCACAAATACCACACGCTTTTACATTAATTAACACCTCATTTTGTGCTGGTGTAGGAATTTTTCGCTCTTCTATTGTCATATTATGTGCGCTGTAAAAAACTGAACTTTTCATCTCTCGCTCCTTTTATTATTGCTTATAAGCAAGGTTAATTTTGTTGTCAAAATTGTATTATAAAAGTTGCAAAAAGTCAATGCGTTTTACTTTTTTAATTTTATATGGTGAATGTCAATATTTATAAAATATTGACAAAACAGCTCCCAAAAACGGTGTTTTGGTATGCTAAAATGGGTATTAAGTGGTGTTGATTGTTTAAAATTGTGCGGTTTTTATATATTGAAATACTTAGAGATTAATCCTTTATCACTAGCTTCAACAAGGCTGCCACCGCTAATTAATAACGCCCTATCACACAGTGCGCTTGCGCATCTTGTGTCGTGAGTTATAGTGATTATGGTTGTGTTTTGCTCGCGGTTTATTTCATTAATAATATCCACAAGTTTTTTAAGTGACTTGTAATCTTGCCCAACGGTGGGCTCATCAAGCACAATGATATCTGGCTTCATTGCAAGCATAGTTGCAACGCCAACTTTTCTTTTTTGCCCCTCGCTAAGTGACTGAGGGTGCCTATCAAGTAGGGGTTCAAGTTCAAATTTATCAACAATCTGTTGGCAATATTCTAAGGAGTGGGCAGAAAATAATAGCTCTTCTTCCACCGTGGGCATAAACAACTGATAGTTGGGATTTTGGAATACATATGCCACTTTTTTGAACCACTTTTTATTGGCGCGCTGACCAATTTTGCCGTCAATGTGCTGAACCACTGCGCCCGTGGTAGGCTTTATTAAACGCAACATCATTTTTGTGAGCGTGCTTTTGCCCGCGCCGTTGTCGCCAAGCAACACAATGCGTTCGCCTTTGTTTATAGTTATGGTTATATTATTTAATATCTTGCATCCTTTTTTCTCATAACTTACATTTTTAATTTCTATTGCGGGTTTATCTTTTTGCGTTAGAGACTCGCTGCCCGCTATTTTTGCCGTGCTTGCAGCTAAATATGCAGAAATATCGCGCACTTCTTGTACGCATTTTTCTTGCACGCTATACAATACATCCACATAATCGCGCAGCATATCCAATCGGTGTTCAATTACAACCACAGCATAGCCCGCTTGCGCCAATTTTTTTAGGCTGTCCATAAGCATCTCCGCACCCGACTTATCTAGGTTTGCAAGGGGTTCATCTAAAATGATTATTTTTGCCTTTAATGCTAGCGTGGTTGCTGTTATTAAACGCTGTTTTTCACCGCCCGATAGCGTTGCAGTTTTTGCGTTTGTGTTAAGCGACATATCCGCGCACACTGCGGTTATTATGTCGTTCATTTTGCTTGATTCAACTGCGGTGTTTTCTAAACCAAAAGCTACTTCATCTTTAACAACACCGTTGATTATTTGCGCTTCTGCGTTTTGCAATACACTGCCAACACTAGCTGAAAGCACGCCTATGCTTTTGCCCGCAATGCTCGCACCATTAACAAGCACTTCACCCGTTAAAACGCAACCAACTGCATTTTGCATTATGCCATTCATTATGTGAAACAGCGTGCTTTTGCCACTGCCAGAAGAACCCGCTATCAATGCAATCTTGCCATACTCTATGCTTAAACTTACATCTTTGAGCACCTCAATATTGTTGTTAGGATACCTAAATGATACATTTTTTAATTCTATCGCTTTCATATAAAAAATACCCCCACCATTAAAACTATAAATATCACCGCAAAAATACCGTCTCTAATTTTAAACATTGTGGGTTCAAAAATAGTGGTTTCTGAGGGGTCTACTGTGAAGCCTCGCGTTTCTACACTAAGTGACAAGGTGTCTGAAATGTGCACAATTCTTACAACTAGCGGGATTAAAAACGCCCTATAAAATACCTTAATATTCAGCATCGAACCCGCCCCACGCGTTTTCATAGCGGACCGAATCTGCCTCATTTCTTTTATAAATAATGGGAAAAAGTTTATTGCAATCATCATCCCAAGTGTAATGGTTTTTGGCACTTTAATCTGCCTCAAACTGCGGATAAACTTTGGAGAGCTCATTCCTAGCCCCGCAAGCGTGCCAAAACAAACGGCAAAACTGCGGTTCATAGCATATATAATTGACTGGGTGTCGGCGCCCACCAAATAGGTTATCCCGCAAAACAAAAACACCATACTTGCGAGCATTGGTATTATCGCAATACAAGCCTTGTAGTAGCCAAAGCACAAATACAGCGCGTACAACGCCACATAAAAATATATGATGTTATCCGTTTTTGCGTTAACCAAGCCAAAAACAACAGTTACAACTGAAGCCGCTATTGCAAGTATCGGATATAATGCATTTTTTGCGTTGAACCTTTCCATATTACCTCTATGCTACTTTAACACGCCCGCTTTTATGAGTTCGCGAGCAACTTTTAATCCCACAGTGGCGCCAATAAAGCCAAAAACAACTACAACAGCGCTCATGCCAACCGCCATATAAATGTTTGAAGTTATCGCCTCAAAAATTTCTGGATATACTATTGCATTGTAAACAGTTGGGGTTATTATGCTAAGTGGAGCTATTATTAAGCCCGCCATATAACACGCCTTGTCTGATTTGTATCCTTTAAATATTACAATCGCAAGCAGTTCTACAAGCAACAACACAAATATGTTGCTTAAAAACATAACTGGTGACATCATTACCATAATTGCGCCCATAAATAACATAATTAGCGTAACCGTGCCCACTTTTCTCACGCGGATAAGCCCAACTGTGACAAAAAACGACATCTGCAACGCCGTTGCAACTTGCCCAATTGCAAATATTACTTTGGTTAAATCGGCAACAAATGCCATAATTGAACACGTCAAAATTAGCACCGCTGATAGTATTGCGATAAACACAATTTCTTTTAATTCAAATTTTTGGAATATCTTGTTGCGCTCTTCTATCTGAACCGCTTCTTGCGCCACTTCTTGCACTTCTGCAACCTCTGCGCTTCGCCTTAATTTACCCTTTGCCATTGGCGCTCTCCTTTTTATTTTCTCTCTTGTTTTTGATAACTGAAGCCACGTGCTGGAACGCTTTTATTGGATGCGTGAACATCATATATTTCCCGCTGAACTTCATTATCTCCACTATTTTTTCTCTATTTTCTTTTCTGAAACAGTGCACCTTACAGTTAGTGCAAAAGGTCTTTGTTTCCATAAAAGGGCAGTTATCTATGCGCTTAAAACTGTAGTCTAACACGCCTTGACACTCCTCACATAATTCGCCTTTGGCGCTCCCGTGCTTGTGTCTGCAATATGTTGTTACCATATATTTTATGGTTTTCTTTTCTTCTTCGCGCTTTAATTGCACCGACATCCCGCACCTCCTTTTTGCCTTAAGCTATGCTTAAATTACTTCACTCTGCCTTGTTTTTTTGCGTTTTCTCTTGTATTTTTACACCTCAAGTTTAGCACACTTAATATTTTATGTCAAGCAAATATCTGTTTCTTTAACCGCTGAAGCGCCAATTTCGTGCCATTATCCATTGTTTTTTTGTTGTGGAATTTTGTCAATATCCCGATAAAAAGCTGAATTAATTCTTCAACACATATATGTATATTTTGCTTTTTGATATGAATATTAATTTATTCACTTTTTGTTAACCGCATAATTTTCGCCAAAATGGTTGCATTACGCGCATTTTTATGATACAATATCACATAATAATATATATATGCGTGAATAATTTTAGATAGTTTCTGGCAATTATTTTTGTCAAACATTAGGGTTTTTATTTGTGTAGATACAAAGGAGTATGCTATGGCAGAAAACACAGCGAGTTCAAACAAGAACTTTGGCAGTAAGTTCGGTTTCATTATGGCGGCAGCCGGAAGTGCAATTGGATTAGGAAATATATGGAATTTTTCATATAAGTTGGGTCATTATGGCGGAGGCGCGTTTTTGTTGACCTATTTATTTATGGTTTTTGCAATTGGCATTGTTGTTATGATTGCAGAAATGTTTATCGGGCAGAGGTCACAGCTTAATATTATAGAATCATTTAAAAAGATTGATAGGCGTTGGATGTTTGTTGGATTTTTAGGAATAATAGTTACCACTTTTATTGCAACTTATTATATGGTTATTGGCGGTTGGACTATTTTTACTGCCGCAAACTCATTTAATACAAATTCTTTAACCAACAATGTAAATGGATTTTTTGATTTTGCAAATAGCGGATTCTTGCCAATTCTTCTTGCAATAATATTTTTAGGGCTTGCTATAGCCGTTATTTCACTTGGAGTTATAAAGGGTATTGAGAGGTTTTCTAAGATAGTAATGCCCGTGCTTTTGGTGTTATTATTAATTGTTATGGTAAGGTCTTTAACTCTTGGCGAAGGCGTTTCAGAAGGCTTGGCTTTTATGTTCCACGTAGACTTTGTGGAGCTTGGGTTTGAAGGCGTGCTTGCCGCTATGGGTCAAGCATTTTATAGTATGTCTTTGGGTATGGGAATAATGATTACCTATGGTAGCTACACCAAAAAAGACGTTAATCTTGCAAAAAGTGCCATTTTAATCTCTGTTTTAGATACAGCGATAGCGCTTATTGCGGGGCTTGCAATCTTCCCAGCGGTTTTTGCTTTCAACCTAGATCCAACTAGTGGTATTGGGCTTATGTTCGAAACAATCCCACAAGTTTTTGCTGCAATGGGCACAATCGGTATGGTGTTTAGCTTCTTATTCTTCACACTAATATTTATCGCCGCCCTTACTAGTATGGTTAGCATTTATGAAGTTGTTATCTCTTACTTCAACGCAAAATTTAATATAAGTAAATGGAAAATTTCATTGATTATCGCTGTTCCCGTTTGTATAGTTGGCGCGCTTGTTTCAATAAGCATCGGTGGCGTTATGTCTGGCGAAAACACAATTACCGTTTTTGGCAACGATTTATTGACTTTCTTTGATGATATGACAAACAAAATCCTTATGCCAGTTGGCGTTATTTTCACTTGCCTTGCAGTATCCGTTTCACTAAAAACAGAAACCGTGCGCAAAGAAATGGAGGCCTCCGGCACATCTTTTAAATTGTTTAATGTGTGGGCTTTCTGCATTAAGTTTGTTACCCCTATCCTTGTTGCGGTTGTGCTTATAGCGGGAATAATTGGTATTATTTCTACAACTTATGGCATTTTCACCGTTTCTGTGGCGCTTGGAATAGTGCTTGTTGCTTTTGTTTTAAACTGTTTATATGTAAAGAAACAAAACTCAAAACTTTAATTCAACTTAATTTAATTAAAAAATGGGAGCTGTACTGAAATTTTCTTTATGGCTCTTTTTTTATTGATTATTATGTTTTTTGCGTTGCTATTTTTATTCATAAGTGATATTATTTAGTTGGAGTATTTATGACTAATGATGTTCTTACGGAGGGGAATGTTTTTTCTCGTCTAGTTAAATTTACGATTCCTATTACACTTGCGCTTTTGTTGCAGGTGGCTTATGGTACGGTTGATTTAATTATAGTTGGCAACTTTGCTTCAATTGCAGATGTGTCGGGCGTTTCTACGGGCTCGCAGTTGGTTGCGCTTATAACTTCACTTTGCACCGGTCTTGGTATGGGAATAACTGTGCTTATAGGCAGATATATTGGTGCAAATAGTTTTGAAAAAGTTAATATGATTATTATAAATGCCGTTGTTTTCTTTTTTACGCTTGCTGTTTTTTTAACCGCTTCAATACTTATTTTTGAATCGTTTTTATTGGACTTTTTAAACACTCCAGCTGACGCTTTTACAGAAACTTCTAACTATATTTTTTATTCCGCTATTGGGATACCTATGATATTTGCCTACAATGTTTTGGGCTCAATTTTTAGAGGTCTCGGCGACTCTAAAACTCCTCTTTTTGCAGTTGCTATTGCGTGCGTTTCTAATATTATACTTGACCTTATTCTTGTTGGCGCTTGTAATATGGGTGCTGCTGGCGCTTCAATTGCAACTGTTTGCGCGCAACTTATTAGTGTTGTTATATCTCTTATTCTTATAAAATATAAATCGAAATTTAACTTTTACTTTAAAAAACACGATATTTCTTTCAAAAATATTCTTTTAATTATAAAAAATGGAGCCCCTATGGCTCTGCAATCGGTTCTAACCAGCTTATCTTTTATGTTTATCACAATAATCGTAAATCAATATGGCATAATTTATTCTTCCGCTGTTGGTCTGTCCGAAAAAGCTACTGGTTTGATTATGTTAATTCCACTTTCTTTTATGCAATCGATTGCGGTTTTTGTCTCTCAAAATAACGGCGCTAATAAGCCCGAGCGCGCACAAAAAGGCTTCCGCGTTGGTCTTGCCATCTCTATGACCTTTGGCACGGCTATGGCGCTATTTACCTACTTTGGCGGGGAGTACATTGCCTACATTTTTAACCAAGACCCCGAGCTTCTTGCCGCCACTTCCGAATATCTCCGCGCCTACGCCTTCGACACCTTTTTGGTTTCAATTTTGTTCTGTTTAATAGGCTACCTAAACGGCTGCAATAAAACAACCTTCCTCTTAATTCAAGGCATAGTTGGCGCCTGCCTTTTGCGCATCCCACTAGCCTACATCTTCTCCCAAATCGAACCATTCACCCTATTCACAATGGGCCTCGCCACCCCAATCGGCTCGTTCACCCAAATTGTTATTATATGTGTATATCTTTTTATTATAAGAAAACAACTTAATTTAAAAAAATAATTTAGTTAAGTAATTTTTTTAATATATAAGTTTTATAAACTTTTCTTTTTTATAGAATATTATTTTATACAAATAGTTCCTACTTTTCTTTTTTATTTAAAAAATAAAGGTAGGCAAAAGAAAAAAAACAAGCCTCTTAAAAATATGTATATCACGCACACTACATTGACAGCCACCCACTCATAACAAACTCATTTATGCCCATATAAATTAGGGTTTGTTGTTCGGGGTGGTTGTCATCGTAT
>JAWXUT010000066.1:0-9736 GCA_044426075.1 Bacillota bacterium | reverse complement strand
CAGTCTGTTGGGTTTGATGCTATTTCTGCCGTTGCTCCATATTATTATGGATTTGGCTATGATGTAATCAAAAATTACTACAACACAATTGCAAACAGCGTTGATATCCCTATGATAATATACAATTTTCCAAATGCAAACGGCTTTAGCTTCACAAAAGCAACCGCAGCAGAAATGCTTGCAAGCGATAAATTTATAGGTATCAAGCACACAACTAGTGATCTATTTGCATTGCAACAATTCAAGTCAATCAACAAAGATAAAGTTATCTACAACGGCTTTGATGAAATGCTTGTTGCGGGTCTTGCAATGGGTGCCGACGGCGGTATTGGAAGCACTTATAACATGATGGCAGAAAAATATGTTGCCTTGTATAACGCATTTAACGCGGGTGAAATTGCAAAAGCTCAAGAGATTCAACTTGAGTGTAATGCTATAATCACAGAGCTAATTAAGTATGGCGTTTTTGTATCTGAAAAAGCTATGATGGAAGAAATGGGTATCGAAATGAACGGTTGTAGACCCCCATTCTTGCCAATTTCAGACGAAGGCAAAAAAGCTATGGCTGCTATAGTTAAGTCTTTATAAAATGCCCATAAAAGAGTTTTCTAAATCTAAATTAATTGCAATTCACGCCCTATTAACGGCAATTATGATGTTGTTCATATTCGTGCCAATAACAATAGGCGTGTTGCAACTTGCCTTTATCCCAATTATCGCGGTTATAATTTCTGCGTTAATTTTGGGGTGGAAGCACGGCGCACTTTCTGGTGCAATTTTTGGCGTGATAAGTTTTGTTTCTGCATTTGTGCAACCAACAATATTGTCACTTGCCTTTTATAATCCTTTAGTTTCAATTGTTCCTCGTATTTTGATAGGAATAACAGTTTACTTTTCTGCACTAGCAATTAAAAAAATAGTGCCAAAATGCCCCGATATTGTGAGATATGCGGTGGCTTCTGCCGTGGGCGTTTTGACAAATACAACGCTCGTTTTAGGTATGATTTTATTGTTCCACTTTGGCACCGATTTCAGCGGACTAGTTATCGGGTGGGAGTGGATTGTTGCTACAATTAGCGGAAATTTTATAATAGAAATTATAGTTTGCACCATTGTAACACCTTCAATTGTTATGGCGCTTAAAAAAGTGGTAAAATAATCCGCCAAACTAGGGATTTGTTTTCTGCCAAGTTTGGGATTTTATATTTAAATATTCATTGTAATTAGTATTAAAAAAGGCGGCAAAGATTGCTTTCTTTACAGCCTAGTGTGTTATTTTACATTTAATGTGCGCATAAGTGCAGAAAAATCGTCGGTGTTTAAGTAGTTTGTTAGGGCGTCTGCAATGCGATTGAACATATCATGGAGGCGGGAGCGTCTTCTTTTTTCATTGCGCTTAGCACATAGGTTATTTTGTCGGCGATATCTTGCCCGATGCCTATCCTAATGCGCTTTATTTGTTGCGAACCTACTTCTTGTACAATGTTTCGCATGCCGTTGTGGGTGCCACCACTGCCAGCCTCGCGTGCGCGCGTGTTGAAGCGGGGTATGTCAAAATCGTCAAACAATACAACCACATCTTCGGGTTGCGCGTTGTATTTTGCCATTAGGCTTTTTACTGATTTTCCGCTTAAATTCATATATGTAAGGGGTTTTGCAAGCACAACCGTTTCACCTTTTACTGAAAAGGTTGCAGTTAGCGCACTGCATTCGGCTTTTTTTACCTTTTTATTTAGCTTTTCTGCCAACGCATCAATTGCTAAAAATCCCATATTATGGAAGGTTTTTTCATATTCTGGGGTGGGATTGCCCAATCCAACTATTATTTTCATATGCTCTCCTATTTGTTTGCCTTTTTTTCTGCCCTTTTGCTTGCAAAAAATTGCGACAACACGCTTGCGCATTCTTCTTGCATTATGCCACCAACTACGGGGCAATTGTGGTTGAAGCGGGGGTCGGCTAAAAAGTTGTGTAGTGAGCCGCAACAGCCCGATTTTGGGTCATATGCTCCAAAATACACCGCTTTTACTCTGCTATTTATAAGTGCACCCGTACACATTGCGCAAGGCTCTAGCGTTACATAAAGCGTTGCTTCGTCTAAATACCAGTTGTTTGTGTGGGCAGAAGCCATAGCGATAGCTTCCATTTCTGCGTGAGCAGTGGCGTTCATTTTGCGCTCTTTGTGGTTCATTGCGCGCGCGATTATTTCGCCGTTTTGCACCATTATCGCTCCAACTGGAACTTCATCTTGCAAGGCAGCTTTTTTTGCCTCTTCTAGCGCGATATTCATATAAAATTCGTGTTGATTCATACTAACCTCGCTATTTATGGTAACTTGCACCCACTGATATTGTCATTGCACGATACAATTGTTCTGTTAAAATTACGCGCATTAATTGGTGCGGATATGTAACTCTGCCAAATGAAATACGGTTTTTGCATAGCGCCCGAACTTGGCTACTAACTCCGCGTGACCCGCCTATTATAAAGGTGAGTTCAGATTGCCCTTCGGTTGCAGAATCTGTAATCAATGTGCTAAGTTGCTCACTGGTTACCATTGTTCCGCCAATATCCATTAGTACGGCGCACCCTTTTATGTTTTTTATTATACCCGCAGCTTCAGCTTGACACTGCAATTCAGCAGAACTTGCGCCCTCATCTGCCACTTCTGCCACCTCAATTATTTTAATGTCAGCGTAGCGCGATATGCGTTTAGAATATTCAGCTATTGCGTCTTTCCAAAATTTTTCTTTTAGTTTGCCGACAGCAACAATATTCAACTTTATCATCGCAACAAGCCCCAAATAAAGGATGAAATTGTGGTTGTAAACGCCATAACCGCCCCTATTATTAAAAATCCATAGTCAAAAAACCACGCGCGCAAGCCTTTTGCACTTTGCGGTGCGGGGAACTCGGGCACACTTTCTTGCGACACTTGCGGTGCTGCGTCTATCTGTTTTTTTACAACCGTCACATAGCTATCTGCTGTGGGCTGAATATCATACTCCACTTCTGCCGCTGTGTAATTTTGGTTGAAAATATCATCAAATGATTGTTCCACTTTAGGGGGAACTTGCACAATAGGCTCTTGGCTTGCTGTGCTTTTAGTGCTTCCGAACACGTCAAAAAATTCACCGTCGCGGGAGTCTGTTGTGCTTGGAGCCGAAGGTGTGTTTGGTTTTTGCCACATAAATGTGCGTTGCGTTGGGGCTGGTTTTACTTGTACTGGAAGTGGTGCCACCCACTCTTGTTTTGCGCGATAGCTGTAATTTAGCGCGGTGAACTTTTTAAGTAACCACACCGTTATCGCGATTGCCAACACCGAGCACGCCGCAATTGTAATGATATTTGCGCCATAAAAGCTGTAAAAAGAGTTGTACAGTTCATCTAGCGCGTTGCCTTTTTGGCTGTTATAAGAAACCATCACAACAAAGAAATTGTTCATAAAGTGTATAATAACACCAGGAAGAATGCTTCTGCCCTTAACCGCCAAATATGCCATTATTAATCCACCCAACATTGTGGGGATAAATTGCGCTATGTTCTGGTGCACAAGCCCAAAGAAAATTGTTACAATTGCAATCTTTAAGCGGTCACTTTTTAGGTTATCTAACGCGCCCAAAAGTATGCCTCTATCCACAAATTCTTCAAAAATTGCGGGGAACATACACGTCAAAATGATTTCAAAAATAAGCACTTCGGGTGAACTGTAAATTGTACCCGCGCCCGACGTGTAAGTATAGCCAACAGATTGCATAAATGTGTACCAGATTGACGATATAAGTGAATTAAAAAAGAACACCATAAGGCCAAGTGCAACCACAACCAACCAACTGCGCGGATGAAGTTTTGTGCTAACTCTTGCATCTTTAAGGAGCGTTTTTGTATCTTTACTAATCATTAATTTGTACATAACTATAGGTAGAACACCGAGGCAAAACAGCTGATATATAAATGAAAACAGCCAGTTTAAGATGTTGTCGCTAAGGTTAAAAAACGAAAATAGAATACGCGCAGCTAAAAGTGCAAATATACTAGAAATAAAAATGATACTGAGTTTTGTTGTTTTTGTCATAATCAATCACCTACTGCATAAGAGATAAAAGGGTAAGTAGCACACACACTGCGCCGAGAGAGAATGTTAGAATATATAAACTTATGTGGCACTTACGCGTTTTGTCGAACTCCGACCACGCAAGTTTCATATAAGAAATAAGCCCACTTCCCCTCCATGATTGTGAACCATTAGTGATAGAAATAAACCACCTTAATGTGGGATAGAGTATACACATACCCGCCACAGAAATAGCAGCCAAAATGCCGAAGTGCGCCCCCGAAAACACAGAAAGATTGTTAAAGCTAGGTGCAATAATCGGTATTACAATAGCCATAACGTTGTTTAAAAAATGCACTATAACAGCATAAATAATGTTTCCACTACGTATAACTATATATGCAAGAAGCATACCTAATATAAATTGATGCACAAGTTGTGCGGTGTTTAGATGCGAAAATGCAAATATCGCCCCCGATAACACTATTGCCATAAAAGTGCCCGATTCTTCCCCAATGCTGTTAACAAATGCGCCACGGAACACCGCTTCTTCTCCAATTGCAGGTAGCACGGCGATAAGTAGCAGTGCAAGCAATATTTGTGGTGCGGTTTCTAGTGCAGGAAGCGTGACTGTCATCTCTACCCCGATTGCCTCCATTAACCACGCGAACAACTGGGCTAAAAATAAGTTTTGCATAAACACGCCTATTGTTATCGCAATTACTGCAATAATCGCAATGGGCTTTATGCGTGACTTCTTTGTTATAATAACTCCAAACGGAATACGCAAGGTTGTTTTGTATATTAAAAGCACCCCGATATATGCAACTTGTGGCAATGTGTAGGCAAGATAAATATACGTATCGCCACTAGATATTGAGTCTAGCACAAGCGAAAACGCCATTTGCACGGTTAGTGCCATTAAATATATTGCAACAGCATCAAGAGTTCTTATTTTTTTCATAACTGCAGTACACCTTTTTTGAGGGTTGATCTTGCTCTGATATTTGCAAGAAATAGTCTTTGCCATATGTAGCGCCAGCCTTGCTAAGTGCTTCAGTTGTAGCCGAATAGGCAAGCTCGGGCAAGTTGTTTTGTTGACTTATGTGTCCCAAAATAAAGTTTTTGGTACCCGAATTGTATAGTTTTGTGACAAATTCAGCGCAACACGTGTTGCTTAAATGTCCCTTTATGCCTTGTATGCGTGCCTTTAAATATTCTGGATATTTGCCAACTCGCAACATATCAAAGTCGTAATTTGATTCTATTAGTATTAGGTCTGCGCCCGTTGCTGCAATGTCTACTGAAGGCGTTACACCCCCTAAGTCAGTGGCGTAAACTGCGCGACTATCATCGTCACAAAATGCGTATCCCACGGGATAAACTGCGTCGTGCGACGTTCTAAAAGGGGTTATTTTTATTCCTTTTAGCTCAATTTCTGTTGGGCACGTAAATTGACTTGCGTACTGTAATGGCACGCCGTCTGCCTTGTTTCCAGTAGAAAATTTGTTCTTTAATACATTATATGTTCGTTCTGGCAGATATAGTGGTAATTTCAACTTATCCGACAGCTCTTGTATCCCTTTTATGTGGTCAGTGTGTTCGTGCGTTAGCACAATTGCATCTAGGTCGTATGGCGTTATGCCCGCCGCCAACATACGCGTTGTCAAATTTTTTAGCGTAAATCCGCAATCTACTAAAATTTTACAGTTGTCGTTGCCAACAATAACGGCGTTTCCGCGGCTGCCACTTCCTAGTGAGCAAATAAATAGCATTGTTATCTCCTTTCAGCGGTGTAAAGTTCGGCAAAGCCAACGGGGCAATAGCTCATTTTTGACTTCCTAAGCCCTACAATATCCAAGTCCTCTTGGCGGTTTACTAGCTCCACTTCTTCAAAATGCGACTTGCAGAACAAGTTGTCTATCATAGGATAGGCGCCTTTGTAGGCTGTGTCCGCTTTTTCAAAGTAGATTGCACCTACGCCGTTTGCCATAAGTTCGCCCGCAACAAACCCCACTATGCGGTTATCTATAACCAACACATCTGCCAAAATGTTGCATAACTTGCTGTTTTCTAGCACAAAACATACAACTTCACGCTCGCGCTTGTAGTCTTCTGTTATAAATTGCACATTTGCGCCCACCCTCGTGATTGCCTCATTATACCACGCCTCAAATAACGCCATTACGCCGTTAAAGTCGCAGTCAGTATAGGGACGGAACTCGTATTTATAGTGGAATCCGTTTATAAAATTCCTCTTGCTGTGTAGTTTTTTGCCGCTCAATGTGCGCAAACTCTTAGATGAATACAGATATTCTGCACGCTTGCGGTGTTCGGTTAAGGTGTAGCCCAATTCTTCATAAATGGGCACTTGCCAAGTTGGAATCCAGTCCCAATTGATATCAAAATTGCGGTCGAAATCGGTTACTATTTCTGCAACACGGCTAGCCTCTTTAGCTAGCGGGCTGAAGGTTCGCACCTTGCCTTCTACTGTTAGTTGAAGCATTACGGCATCTTCTAACACGCAAATTTTTGTATTAAAAACACTTAGCCAACCAAATATGGTTGTGGCAGAATGCCATGTGCTAGTTAGTGTTTTGTGTGCAAGAAGACTGTTGATTTTTGCTAAATCTGCAAATTGCACATCTCTAAATGTATACATTGTTTCTCCAATAGTTGGTGGCCTTGAACCACGCGCTCCCTCTTATAATTCGCTTAAAGTAGCGGAATTGTATCTAAAAATACCACATCATCACGAAGTTTTGCATCGCCTTCTGCAAGCACAAATGCCTTTTTGCAAATTGTGCCACCCGCCTTTTCAACAAGTGCTTCCAACCCAGACAAACTGCCTCCAGTTGAAATTACATCATCTACAATAGCCACTTTTTTGCCCGCAATAAGCGCGGTATCAACTGCACTTAAATACAAAGTTTGTATTTCAGCTGTGGTGATTGACTTGACTTCTGACTTGATGCCGTCTTGCATATATAGCTTGTTGGCTTTTCTCGCAACAGCATAGTATTCGTGCCCCAACTCACGCGCAATAACGTGGGCAAGTTGCAATCCCTTGCTTTCTGCCGTTAACACAACTTCTGCGCCAGCAACAAGTTTTGCAAGTTCGCTTCCGCAATGCTCGGTTAGTTTTTGTGCGCCGTGAAGATTGAAAAACGCTATACTCAATGTGTCTGATATTGGTAGAATCGGTAAATCTACCCCATATCCGCAAATGTCAAGATGATATGTTTTTGGCATTTTATACCTCGTAATCTATTGCAATTGCACTTTCGCGTACGCTTGCCATGTGTGATTTAACCACTTCACAGTGATAAGGATTTGCTTGATAAGTATCCATTGTAGCTAAACTTTCTAGTGTTACAATTAGGCTCATATCATATGAACGATCGCTGTGCAAAATGTCGCAGCCAACTTCAATATCAATAATTTCTGGCACTTTGCCAACCATTGATAGCAAAACTGCTTTGGTTTCTGCCATAACTTCTGCTGTTGGGTTTGTTAATTTGTATAATACAATATGTTTGATCATTTTATGCCTCCTAGGTCAACTCTTTTAATAGAGCGGTTTTTTCTTGTAGTTCTTCTGTTGTCAAGGTGTCGTTTTTGCCTTCGCGATTAATGTCGTTAAAGTAACGCACGCGCTCAAGTTTTTTATCTGTAACCTTATATTTAACTGATGCAAAGAATCCGGTTATTAGTAACAATGAAACGGATACCCCTAGCATTATTCTTATTGCAAGATATAGTGAATCGGGTTGCGTCATCAACTGACTTGAGCCGTCTTCTAGTATTGTTGGAGCAATATAGCCCGCGCCACTCATAACCCAACCAACCATACCAACGCCAAATGCGGTGGCAAATTTTCTGCCGAAAGTCATAACGCCCGACATATTTGCAGTTGGTCTGTAGCCTAGCTTTAGCTCTGCCACATCTACGGTATCTGGGAAGATTAGCCAAGGCATACTTTGCGCACCCGCAAAACCTAAGCCCGCAATTCCCGCAAAAATTGGAACCAATATTGGTGGCCAACTTGGTTGATAACAAGCCATCAAAATAGCGCCTAAAATATATACAGGTAGACCAAATCTATACGCAAATTGCTTTGATTTTTTAGATTTCAACTTATATGCAACAAGTATTCCGCCACCCGCACACACCATAAGTGGTGCTATGATAAATGCGCTACTCATCTTAATTGTCATGCCAAAAATTGTGAACAACTCTACGCTTCCAACAATATAGTTTGCATAATACATAGTAAGCGCACTCACTATATCCATACACAAAAATGCTGTAACGTACATCAATATGTGCCACAAATATGACTTTACTTTTAATCCTTCAAAATATTGTTTAAAATTAAACTTTACCTTAACCGCTTTGTCATAAGGCACGCGCTCATTAATCTTCAAGCCCGCAACAACAAGTGGAGCTCCAAACAAAATGCCAAATCCAAAAACAACTGTTAAGTAAAACGCCATTTCTGTAATCGCACCAGATGCCAACATTTCATATAGCACCAATGGCAACAAATAAAAGATTGCTGCTGCTGCAATATCGAATATTAATTTAACGGTGTTTGCCTTGTTTCTTTCATTATAGTCAAGCGAAATATCCGCACTCATAGACATATAAGGCACTTGTGAAATTGTAGAAACCGTGCAATAAACAATATATGCCACAATCATCCACACAATTTTGCCCGCACTACTAAATGAAGTAATTGGTGCAAACAACAACGCAAGCGCTGGCACAATCAACAATCCGCCAATAACCATATAAGGTTTGCGTCTGCCGAGTTTTGACCAACGAGTATTTTCACTAATCAAGCCCATAGTAGGGTCGCTAATTGCGTCCCAAATTTTACTTAACATAATAATAGAACTTGCAATTGCCGCTTCAATACCAATTCTATCAGTAAAGAAAACAAGCAAAATAACAGAAAGCATTGCCGCTTGCCCACCGCCGAACAAATCCGCAGCGCCATAAAGCACTTTTTCTTTAGTGGGAATATAATCCTCTTTGCGCACTGCCGTTGCGCTGTTTTTTGTGTCAGTAGACATAAGCTCTCCTAAAAAAAGTTTTAACTAACTATATTATACATTGTAAATAAAAATAAATCAATCTTAAAATAAAAGTAATTTAAAATATAATAAATAATAAGAAACGAGAAACCCGTAAATGGTTGATTATATTCAATTCGCCGTTGTTATTTAAACGCATAATCTATATAATTGTATGGGCGCGTTAGTCCCCTACAATCCTAATATTCATCTGCGTTGAAACCTGCAGTTCTTCTGTGTTCTTATTCTATTGCTATTTTCTG
Source organism: Bacillota bacterium (assembly GCA_044426075.1). GTDB lineage: Bacteria > Bacillota > Clostridia > Christensenellales > DTU072 > JAWXUT01. Next base: position 341 of record JAWXUT010000066.1, on the reverse strand, counting down.
AGCTTTTAAAAAATACAATACAAAACTGCAAAAACTTGTTTTTGTTGTAACCCTTTACGCGGATATATTTTGCGATACAATAAATATGCGAAGGGACGCACTCTACTTCTTCTATTGCCACTTCCTTCGCTGAACTAAAAGACTTGCAAAATATATGCGGGTCAAGGGCAGTTTTAACCTTTAAAAAAATATATATTTCAATCCTTATCTCAAGTTCATATTTACTCCGATACTTTATCCCTCTTAGACAAGAGGGGACAGTCAGTTTATATTTATGACTAGCCAATGTGGGAGTTGAGGAGTTTTGGGGTCAAGCCGCCCTCGGAAAAAGAGGCTTGTTC
>JAWXUT010000001.1:0-50688 GCA_044426075.1 Bacillota bacterium | reverse complement strand
TATTCTTAAAGTGACAAAGTTAACAGAAGTATGTCTAATTTGGAATGAGCAAGAACAATTAAAAGATGTAAAACAAGAATTAAAAAAAATAACTGAATTTGATAAAACAATTAATATGCCTAAAAAAATAACATATTTGTTGCGTGATGGGCTAGATAAGGCAAAAAGTTTAGACTGCGATGCCTTTGTTTTTGATACGCCCGATTCTGAAGATGCAATAATATATGAACTAGAATTTTTTAAACCACAACATATTGTTGGTACATTGAATAGTGATGATGTAAGTTCATTTAGCGTATGGGAAAAAGCTAGAGAATATGCCGAAAGTATGTATTTGTTCGGTTGGGGGATAGATAAGCCTAGCGAAATTTTAGCATGGACAAAAAGGGATATAGAACTAAGTGTAATTTTGCCTATGTACAACATAGCAAAATATTTACCAAAGTGCATAGAAACCGTAACTGCGTGGAAAGCTCCCTACATTGAATTTTTATTTGTTGATGATGGTTCACCCGATAATTGTGCAGAAATAGTGCAAGAATATGCAAAAAATGATAACAGAATTAAACTACTAACTAAAGAAAATGGTGGTTGTGCTTCAGCAAGGCAATATGGCATGGATAGGGCACAAGGCACCTATATCGGCTTTATAGATCCAGATGATTATATTGACCCAACAATGTATAAAAAATTATTATCAAGAGCTATGCAAGGCAGTTATGAAATTAGCCACTGCGGATTTAATTTTTTATATGAAAATACGGGCGAAATTGTACAAGTTGAGGATAATATCGGTTATCCATATTGTAATGGCGTTACAGATGCTGCAAAAGTTCGTGAACTTATGGCAAGTTTACGAGTTGCAATTTGGCGCGGTATTTATTTAAGAAGTAGAATCGAGCAATCAAAAATTTCATTCTATACAGATTTGCCAAGATTTGATGATTTGCCTTTTAAGGTTGAAATATATTCTTCTGCGCGTTCAGTTGTGTCAATATCAGAATATTTGTATTACTATAGATTAGCAAGAGAAGGGCAAGATGTAGCAGCAGATGACCAAAGGCTATACGTTCATTTTGATATATTTAAGCATTTAGATACACATATGTCATCAAGAAAGAAGTTTACTGACCAAACAAGGGGCTTAATACAGTTGTGTAAAGTACACACACATAAATATGCCCTTACAAAAATAAGAAAAGAGTTTTTTAACGAGTATTGCATAAAAGCAAAAGCTGATATGTTCAATGTTATAAGCTACAAAGACACCGTAGCAGAAATAAAAAAATTAGGTTCTAAAAATGACATTGCATTTGTACATGCAATAGAAAAAGGCAAGTTCGGTGCAGTTAAAAAACTAGCAAGCAAATAGGAGTAAATTATGGTTTTATATGCATTATATCATGGGGGCTCATTAATTCAGTGCATTGTGCATAGATTAACCAAACATAGGAATGAGGATGCTATTCTTTTGGTTGGGAATACAAGATGGCATATTGGTAACAAATACAATGTTAAGCAAATGCAATCTATTTTCACAAGAGTTATTCCATATGAAGCAAATTTTGCCGAAGGATTGAGGGGAAGTGTCGAGAAAATAGAGCAAGCAATTCTCGAAAAATATGATCAAGTTTTTGCTAAAGAGAAAATAAATTTTGGCGCATTTTCTGAAATATATAATTCTATAGATATACCAGATTCTTTAGGAATTTATTTTTCTCTAAAGTGTATTAAATATAACAGACTAGAACTTGGTCGTGGTTCTATGAAGAAATTTGAGAAGCATCCAGAGTGGGTGTATTCAGCTAACTTCAATGTTCCAGATTATGCAAAAGTATGCGATAATCATAAAGTATTGTTAGCATATAGCAATCCATTAATTACACCAATAGCATTTGAAGATTTCAATTGGCCAAGTGAATTTAAAACTTTAAGCAAAATGGATATTGAAAATATAATTATCGGATATGGTTTGAAAAATTGCACAGAGAATATCACGTCATTTTTTATGCCTTCATCAGATGCCGTAGCTTCAAAACGTTTGCATTCAGATGATTTTTATAAGAAATATTTCAATGGTAGAGATAATGCTTACTTTACAACAAATGCTTTATTTTTAGATTTACTTGTTGATGATTGTAATAATTTAACGATTAAACCTCATCCATCAATGACTACTATTTTAAAGGACACTAAGGATTTAAACACTTTCCCTGGTTATGTGCCTGCAGAATTATTGCCATTTATGACAAATATAGATTTAAAGTTTATATGTGGATTTGGATCAGATTCAGTTTTAAACATTGCCAATATGTTTCCAGAATGTAAATGTATGGGTGTATCAAATGACATGTATGCATATGCAAATGTTGTTCTAAAGGCATATACAGCCAAAGAGTTGTCTTGTTTCTTAGGCACAAAATGCCAAAGCATATATGGATTAACTAGTGCATTTTACAGCATATTTTCAAATGAAAGTCAACAAAAAAACAATGAGGTTAGCGTGTTGACTAAATTAACAAAGACTAATGAGTTTACTATCTTAGATAATGTAGATGAGTCGGAAGAGAATTTTAATATTGCAGCCAATTCTTACATCAAAAACGCAAACGAACTTGATGTAATTGTAGTTTTAAACACCAAGCAAAACGATGGTTTTTTGGATTGGGCAGTGTTGGGATATATGACATTAATAGAGTTGTCAAAAATACAGATAAATCCCAAAGCAGTAGGTAATTTTGAAAAAGAATTTATATATGTATTTTGTAAAAATGAGGATAAAAGGTCTCACATTGAGAGCTTTGTTTTTTCGCGTGAACTGCAGTATACTGGAATAAAACTTGAAGTAAAAAGTGCAGCTGATGAGTTGGTGCGTATTAAAACCAATATTGAATGTAAAAAATATGATGTATTTGTAGATGTAGAATGCGATTATGGCATACAATATTCTTCGGATGAAAGAATAAAGTGTATATCTTGTTTGGCTGAATATTATACATCGACCAAAGCACTACTGAAAGTATCAAAAGAAGATCGCGATTATCTGAAAATAATAACTGCTCTTAAAAACACAATGGATATTTACAGTACGAATAAAATCGTATACACGAAAAAGGTGCATTTAGTGCGAAAAACTTGCAAGAATGAATCTGAACAATTTTATTTTGGAGAACGATACATAGAGGTATTTGCAAAATTTTTAATCCGATATGATGTCGCAAATATAGTAAGGAATAAATTTTTTAGTGATGCACAATTAACTAGATATGGCATTTTTGATCATGAAGTATTCATGCACCCTAGCTATTTCATGGCAACTTCATGGTATCAAGCGCAAAACAATAATCAATTTGTATTGTGTAATGAAATCTGTTGGACTCAAAAATATGATAATGATTATGATAGGATAGTACCTTTCGTTAAAAATCTTAAAAGTGCGGCAAGAATTTATGCTATAACGTCTTATTTAGAAGAGATTTTAGCACATGATCCAGAAATGATAGATGATATAGCTATAATGAAAATCACTAAAAGCCCCGATAACGACATGCTCCAATACGGCTTGGAAGATGAATATTTATATTTTTATTCTAGAAATAAAGATGATTTATCGCAAATTAATAGGTTAAAAATAGCTAAAAAATTAATGTCATTAGGCATAGAAATAAGTGTTTGTGCAATATTAGGCAGCGCACTAATTGAGCTTAAAAACAATTTGAAAATCCAAGCTTATAAGAATAGAAATTGCAGGCTTGAAACAGAAATAAAGACATTACAACTAGAACAAAAGAAAGCAGAAATAAATAAATGTTTAAAATTGCAAGCGAACAAAAGAGAAAAAGAATTAAAAGATCAATTAAATTTAGATGCAAGTTTTGATGTTAAATATAGTGGATATCATAAAAACACATTTAGCATTTTGGGTTGTTGCGTAAGTCGCGATATATTTAGAATTTGCGATAAAGAAAATAAGTATGTTATCAATAACTATGTTTCATTATCAAATCCAATAAAATCTTTTCTATATCCAGAAAGAGTTCGTATCAATGTAGAAAATGTTGATTTCGAGGACAAAAACATATCTTTATTTAGGCGAAAATGTTTTGTTAGGGATGTAAATAGTTCAGGAATTAGTTATCTACTATCAACTAAGAGTGAGTATTTAGTAATAGATCTTGCCGATATGCGTTTGCCAATGGTTTTAATGCGGAATGAAATGGAATCATATTTAATTACAAGAACTAATGTCTACAATAAGTATAAAGAAAAAAATGGTGGTCAACTTCTAAAGGATTTTGTGGAAGAAGATATTAAAGCTGATATGATTTGTGAAGATATTATACAAAAAACAATAAAATATATTGCTGATTCTGTTAAGCGAATTTATCCTGCTAAAAAAGTTATTTTAATAGAATCCTATCCGATAAATCAAATTGCAAATGAGGCAAATGGATGTTTAGAACACCTACAATACCAAAGCATGTCAGCATTTGATCTGATTAAGCCTGCTACGGAGGCATTTAGACAATATGTAGGTGATGATATAGTTGTTGTAGAGACTCTAACTAATAACATAGGTTCACCAATTCACACGTGGGGTATTTACCCATTGCATTTTAAAGATGAATGGTATCAATATGTATTTGATTGTATTGAGCAATATGTAAAAAATAAGGATAAAGATTTTAGTAAGATTAAAGGTAAGCATGAGAAAAGCATGCAAGAATACGTAAGCAAATTTATTAAATAGGAGCATAAAAATGAAAATAGTAGCAGTTATACCAGCAAGATATTCATCATCAAGATTGCCAGGAAAGCCATTAAAAGATATTTGTGGTAAACCTATGATTTGGTGGGTGTATCAGCAAGCAAAAAAAGTTAAAAAGATAGATATGGCAATTGTTGCAACAGATGATGAGCGTATTGAAAACGTTTGTAAAAGCCATGATATCCCTTGCATTATGACAGATAAAAATCATCAAAATGGATCAGAAAGGTTATCAGAGGTTGCAAGCAAAATAGAAGCAGATATTTATATAACAATTCAAGGCGATGAGCCATTGCTTGAACCAAGCACAATAGAAGCTGTATTAGGAGTTATTCTTCCTAGCGAGGAAGTTGTCTGTGCGACATTAAAAACACCATTTAAAGATCCTGTGGATGTTGTGAACGCAACAACGCCAAAGGTTGTTTGCGATAGAAACAATGATATTCTTCTATTTTCTCGTGCTCCTATACCATATCCTAAAGGTATGGTAGGATATACATATTATAAACCTATAGGAGTTTATGCCTTTAGGCGAGCTGCGTTATTGCAATATGGACAATTGCCAATGGGAGATATTGAAAAGATTGAAGAAATTGAGCTGTTAAGATTCTTAGAAAATGGCATAAAGGTTAGATGCGGAATCGTTTCATCAGATACCGTTGCTGTTGATACACAAAAAGACCTTGAGCGTATAACTAAAATTATTAAGGAGAAAAAATGTTTAAATTAATAGCAGGACCATGTGTCATAGAAAGCGAAGAAATGGTTATGAATATTGCCAAAACATTAAAAGAAATAACAGATAAATTGGAAATAGATTTTTATTTTAAAGCATCTTTTGATAAAGCAAATAGAACTTCTACAAAGGGTTATCGCGGTTTCGGTATGGCGGAAGGACTCAACATACTCAAAAAAGTTAAAGAAGAGCTAGGGCTAAAAATAGCAACAGATATTCATGAGAGTTGTCAAGCGGAAATAGTTGCTGAAGTTGCTGATATTCTACAAATTCCTGCATTTTTATGTAGGCAAACTGATTTGTTGGTGGCGGCAGCAAAAACTGGTAAAATAGTTAATATCAAAAAGGGGCAATTTTTAGCACCGTGGGATATGTCAAATGTTGCAGAAAAAGTAAAGGCTTCTGGGAACTCAAACATATATTTGTGTGAGCGAGGAACAACATTCGGATATAACAATTTAGTTGTTGATATGACTGGGTTGGTAGAAATGAAAAAAATGGGATATCCCGTAATTTTCGATGCAACGCACAGCGTGCAAAAACCTGGTGGAAATGGCGGAAGTACTGGTGGTAATCGTGAATATGTTCCATATTTAGCAAAAGCAGCTGTTGCGATCGGAATAGATGGCTTATTTATTGAAACACATCCAGATCCAGACAATGCAATGTCAGATGGGCCCAATATGGTTAGACTAGAAGATATGGAAACATTGCTAAAGCAAATATTATTCTTACATAATAACCAGGGGGCAATATGAGCATAAAGCAGAGTTTGCATGATATTGTTGCACTTGAAATATCACAGTTGCAATCATTGCTTGATTATTCGTGGGAGAATTTTGAAGAGTTAATCGAAGATATTGTTACTACAAAAGGCAAAATTGTTTGGTGTGGTATGGGTAAATCTGGGCACATTTGCAAAAAAATTGTTGCAACTATGTCAAGTCTAGGAATAGCAAGTTTTTTTCTTCACCCAGCGGAAGCACTGCATGGTGACTTGGGTGTTGTTCAACAAGGCGATTTAGTTGTTTTAGTTAGTAAAAGTGGCGAAAGTGAAGAGATGGTAGGTATTATGCCCTCTATTAATGCAATAGGGGCAAAAACTTACAGCATTACAAATTCAGAAAACAATACATTGGCTCGCAAATGTCAAATAAATATAATTCTACCAAAGGTAGAAGAGGCACTATTTGAAAATATAGTGCCAACATCTAGCACAACACAAATGCTTGTTGTTGGTGATGCAATTGCAGTTTGTGTTGCTAAATACAAGAAGTTTACACAAAAGGACTTTTCAGTTTTTCACCCAAATGGATTACTTGGCAAAATGCTTACGCTAAAAGCTAGCGATTTAATGAAAAAGGGAGAGGAAAATTCAGTTGTTGAATTATCTGCAACCTTACAAGATGCAATACTTGAAATGTGCAAAAAACCTGTAGGTTGCGTCTGCGTAGCTGATAAAGAAGGCGCGTTAAAAGGCATTTTCACAGATGGCGATTTGAGAAGATTAATAAGCAGTGGTGATGTGATTGATAACAATGCACCCATAATAAATTATATAAACATCAATCCTACCACAGTACAAGAAGAAACATTGATTTTCGACATAGTTGCAGACATACAAAAGAAAACGGATAAATCTTTTAAAACAAAAGTTTCAGTATTACCAGTATTAAACAATGAAGGGCTTTTAACGGGCACATTGTGCGTGTATGATATTATAAAGATAGGAATGTTGCAATAATGATTAAACTATTAGTAATGGATGTTGATGGGACGTTGACAGATGGAAAAATATATATAGGTTCGCAAGGTGAGGCAGTTAAGGCATTTAATGTAAAAGATGGCTATGCAATAGGTGTTATATTGCCACAAATTGGGATTACTCCTTGCATAATAACGGGGCGTAAGTCGGAAATCACAGAGCAAAGATGTAAAGAATTAAATATTAAATTGCTTTATCAAGGCATACACGATAAGTTGCCCCAATTAAAAGAAGTTGTTTCAGATTTGAAAATAGATATGAGCGAGGTTGCTTATATCGGGGACGATTTAAACGACTTAGAAGTTATGCAACAATGCGGTTATGTAGGTTGTCCAAAGGACGCAGTACAAGAAATTAAACAAGTAGCGCATTTTGTATCGGCCTATAACGGTGGTAATGGAGCAGTAAGAGGATTTATAGAAACACTTAACAAATAACAATGATTGACAAGCACCCGCGAGGTGCTTGTTTTGTTTGCACGCGGAAAGTTTCGACACAGTTGTTTTGCGGGTTTATTAACCAACGGATATGGTTGACAAAAGTAGAATTTTCAGATTTTTGTCAATGTCACGTTGACAGATTTGCTTTTTTCAGATTTTTGTCAATGTTACGTTGACAGATTTGCTTTTTTCAGATTTTTGTCAATGTTACGTTGACAGATTTGCTTTTTTCAGATTTTTGTCAATGTCACGTTGACAGATTTGCTTTTTTCAGATTTTTGTCAATGTCACGTTGACAAAGGTAGATGCTTATTAGGCATTATTTAACGCCCCTTGTTGGGGCGTTTTGTTTAGTCGTTTTCTATTTTTTTGAGTTTGCGGTCGAGGCGGTAGTTTTTAATGAAGCCTTTTGCGGTGTGGCAGAGCCCTTTGCAGACTTTGCCATTTGAGGCGATTATTAGCCCTTTCATACTGTCTAGTGAAATGAGTCCGCCGTTAGTTGTTGCCATTGATCGCAAGGTGTTTGATCGCATCATATCTTGCATAAACTTACGCATCATTATGGCATTTTCATCTTCACCACGCATAACAATATTTGAACCACCTAACAGTAACTTTAAGAATAGTCTTCCAAACCAGTGAGTTTGGTTTTCTAAAGGCGTGGTTTCCCAACGGATAGGATTTATATCATATGCTTTTGATGGGATATTGTGCCCGAGTATTGCAGAGTAACTTGTATCACTAAATGTGCCATTTGGATTAAAATAATCCGCATATGTTTTGCTGTCATACATCTTTATATTATCATCGCTTATAAACTGCAGTTGGGTGGATAGCACTATATCTTCTACACTTGCACCTATTTGAATTAGGTAGTTGCCTGCTTCCACTGCCCAACTTGCGGTGTCTGTGTTGTAGTAGCTAAATGCACGTTTGTCAAGCTCAATTGTTACGGACTTAGATTCACCCGCATTAAGCATTGTTTTTTCATATCCTTTCAACTCGCGTTTTGCACGAACTATAGCACTGTCTTGTTTTTCTATATATAACTCTGATACAACTTTGCCCGCCGTGTCACCCGTGTTTGTAACGGTGAATGTAACGGATATATCGCCAGTTGTGGTGCTTTGTGTGCTTAACTTTATGTCACTATAACTAAATGTGGTATAGCTCAATCCGTGCCCGAATGGGAACGCTACTGGTTTATTTATGGTGTTATAATATCTGTATCCTACAAAGATACTTTCGCGATATTCAACTGTCATAGGCCCTTCGGGGAAATATTTATGGCAAGGGGCATCTGCTAGCGCTATTGGGAATGTTTCTGCAAGTTTTCCACTAGGATTTGCCTTGCCAAAAAGCAAATCTGCAGTTGCTTCACCTATTGCTTGCCCCGCTAAATACATATTTAATATACTTTTTACTCCACCTATCCAAGGCATTGCCACGGGTGCACCACAGTGCATTATTACTATAATTGGTTTATCTATTTTTATTAGCTCTGCCATTAAAGCATTTTGACTTGCAGGTAATTCAATGTTGGTGCGGTCGCTTCCTTCCGACTCATAAAATTTTGTGAGTCCTAGTGCCACAACTACCTTGCCAGTACTGTTTTTTGCAACAGAAACAGCCTCTGCAATCATATTGTTATCTATCTTATCAACTTTACAATCATAACCCGCACTATAGACAAAATTACGCTTTTCGGCACTCAATGTGTCATATAAATTTGTCAATTTATTGGGCTTAATTAGCGAACTTCCGTTGCCTTGATATCGTGGATTTTTGGCAAGGTCGCCTATCAAAACGAACTCTTCATTATCTAAAAGTGGCAACGCCTTGCAGTCATTTTTGAGTAGCACTGCACCCTCTGAGGCAAGCTCTTTGGCTATCTGGTGATGCTCTGCTATACTGTATTTTGCAGTTGTGTCGCGTGCTTCTTGCACCTTAAAGTTAATTGCAAGCAACCTCTTTACTGCTTTGTTTAATGTTTCTATATCAAGACTGCCGTCCCCCACTGCATTGATAATGTCATACACGCTTGCTCCCGAACCGCCTGGCATTTCTAAATCAATTCCGCATTTTAGTCCCTCAACCCTGTCGTTTATTGCACCCCAGTCGGTCATTACATATCCTTTGAATCCCCACTCTTCACGCAAAATTGTATTCATCAAATAAGCACTTTCACTGCCAAACTTGCCGTTTACTTTGTTGTAACAACACATTACTGTATATGGTGAAGCCTTGGTTATCGCCTCTTCAAATCCAGATAAATATATCTCGCGTAATGCACGCTCATCTACTACTGCGTTTATCCGCAATCGGTCGCCTTCTTGACTGTTTACCGCATAGTGCTTTATCGAGGTTCCCGTGCCGTTTTTCTGCACACCTTCAATAAAATATCGCGCACACTGCCCAGATATATATGGATCCTCACTAAAATATTCAAAATTTCTTCCGCATTGTGGGCTTCTTTTTATGTTCATTCCTGGCCCTAATACTATGCCGACTTGCTCTGCCTTTGCCTCTTCACCAATGGCTTCGCCCACCCTTTTTAATACATCGCGGTTCCACGAACTTGCTAGCGTTACTGCAGGCGGAAAACAAGTTGCTTCTATTGCATCATTTATCCCTAAATTATCCGCAGATTGGTCTTGTTTCCTTAAACCGTGTGGCCCATCGGTCATCATATATGGCTCAATTGCATACTTTTTGATTCCTCTTGTGAACCAAAACTTTCTGCCACTGCACATTAGTGCTTTTTCTGCAACTGACATACTGCTAATTAATTCTTCAATTCTTCCCATTTCTGTCTCCTAATTTAGTTATCTTGTACATTTTATATCTTTTTTTGCCCTTTGTCAATAGCCTTTTTTTCTACACTTTATTAGTATATTTTCTATTATCGTTTTTGAAACATTTTTATGCTTCTTTTATCTGCATAATTATACCAGTTTTGATATATATTTGTGCTTTATGCCGTTTATTGTTTGACAATTTTCGCAACTTGTTTTATAATGCTATTAATATTTAACTTAAAAAGGAATGGTGTTTTTTATGGCAATTATCAGCAAAGAAGGTTTGACCTTTGATGACGTACTTTTAGTTCCACAACGTTCAGACGTGTTACCTAAAGATGTAGACCTTTCAACTCAATTAACCCCAAAAATCAAACTAAACATACCAATTATTTCAGCAGCTATGGATACTGTTACAGAGAGTGGTATGGCAATAGCTATGGCACGTACGGGCGGAATAGGCATCATTCATAAAAATATGACTATTGATGAACAAGCAACTCACGTTGATAAAGTTAAAAGAAGCGAGCACGGCGTTATAACAGACCCCTTCTTTTTATCACCTGCACACGCAGTTTCTGACGCGCTAGAACTTATGCGTAAATATAAGATCAGTGGTGTTCCAATAACTGATGGCAAAAAATTAGTTGGTATTTTAACCAACCGCGACTTGCGTTTTGAAACAAACTTTGCTCAACCAATTGCAAACGTTATGACAAAAGAAGGTCTTGTTACTGCTCCAGTTGGCACAACGCTAGAAGAAGCACAACAAATACTAGGTCGCCATCGCATAGAAAAGTTGCCTATAGTAGACAACAATTTTAATTTAACTGGACTTATAACAATAAAAGATATCGAAAAATCAATTCAATATCCATATGCAGCAAAAGATTCAAACGGCAGATTGTTATGTGGAGCTGCAATCGGTGTTGGTGCAAATCACTTAGACCGCGTACAAGCATTAGTTGATGCAAAAGTTGATGTTATTGCAGTAGATACAGCACACGGTCATAACACTGGCGTTATAAATGCAATTGCAAATATCCGCAATCGTTTCCCAGACATTACATTAATAGCAGGTAACGTTGCAACAGCAGCAGCCACACGTGATTTAATGGATATCGGCGCAGATGTCGTAAAAGTAGGTATCGGACCTGGTTCAATTTGTACAACAAGAATCATCGCAGGTATCGGCGTTCCACAAATAACAGCAATTATGGATTGTGCGGAAGCAGCTGACAAGTTCGGCAGAAAAGTTATTGCAGACGGTGGAATTAAATATTCTGGCGATATGGTAAAAGCAATTGGAGCTGGTGCTGGTGCAGTTATGGTAGGTAGCTTACTAGCTGGAACCCTAGAATCACCAGGCGAGTTGGAAATTTTCCAAGGCAGAAGTTTTAAAGTTTATCGCGGAATGGGTAGCATGAGTGCTATGGAAGCGGGAAGCAAAGACAGATATTTCCAAGAAGATGCAAAGAAACTTGTACCAGAGGGTGTAGAAGGACGTGTTCCATTTAGAGGAAGCATCAATGATGTTATCTATCAAATGGTTGGCGGCATACGTAGCGGTATGGGATACTGTGGCAAGCCAACAATTGAAGATTTACGCACAAGCGCAGAATTTGTAAAGATTTCAAGTGCAGCGTTAGTAGAGAGTCATCCACACGATATCAACATTACAAAAGAGTCACCAAACTATTCAACAAAAGGTTAAGGTAATATATGAATAATAAAGAGATAGTAATTGTATTAGACTTTGGCGGTCAATATAATCAATTAATAGTAAGGCGTATCCGTGATTTGGGTGTTTACTGCGAATTAATGCCATATTCAACTTCAATTGAGAAAATCAAAGAGATCGCACCAGTAGGAATCATTTTTACTGGCGGACCTAACAGTGTATTTGAAGAAAAGTCTTTGGCAGTTTCTAAAGAGATTTTGTCACTTGGTATTCCACTACTTGGAATATGTTATGGCGCGCAATTAATAGCACATTTGGCTGGTGGATTAGTAAAATCCGCAACTACAAAAGAATACGGCAAACAACCAATCAAATATGCAGATGCACCACTTTTTAAAGATGTGGATAAAAGCAATGTATGTTGGATGTCACACACCGACTATGTGGCAGAAATTCCAGAGGGTTACGAAATTATCGCAACAACAGACACTTGCCCAATTGCAGCATATGCAAATAAAGAGGCAAAAATTTATGGCGTACAATTCCACCCAGAAGTTGTGCACACTGTAGACGGAAACAAGATTCTACAAAACTTCTTAACTGAAGTTATCGTTGCAAAATGTGAATGGACAATGGCAGGATTCGTAAGCAAAATGGTTACTGAAATTCGCGCTAAAGTTGGCGACAAAAAAGTTCTATGCGCAATGAGTGGCGGAGTTGATAGTGCAGTTGCCGCAACACTTATCCACAAAGCTGTTGGAAATCAACTAACTTGTATGCTAGTTGACCACGGTTTAATGCGTAAAAACGAGTGTGAAGACATAATGCGTGTGTTCCGCGATGGATTGGGTATGAATCTATTCTGCATACAAGCGCAAGATAGATTTTTATCAAAACTAGCTGGCGTTAGTGATCCAGAAACAAAACGCAAAATTATCGGTGCTGAATTTATCCGCGTATTCGAAGATGAAGGCAGAAAACTTGGCAAAATGGAATATCTTGTACAAGGTACAATTTATCCAGATATCATTGAATCTGGTTTTGGCGATGCCGCACTAATCAAGAGCCACCACAACGTAGGCGGACTACCAAGCGTAATTGACTTTGATGAAATTATCGAACCTCTTCGTGACCTCTTCAAAGATGAAGTTAGAAGAGTAGGTTTTGAACTTGGGCTTGAGCGCGACATAGTTATGCGCCAACCATTCCCAGGACCAGGCCTTGCAATAAGAATTATCGGCGATATCACACCTGCTAAAATAGCAATTTTACAAGAAGCAGATTATATTTTCCGTGATGAAATTGCAAAACACAACCTAGACACAGAAATTTGGCAATACTTTGCAGTACTTACAAATATGAGAAGTGTTGGTGTTATGGGCGATATGAGAACATACGACTACACTCTAGCACTACGTGCAGTTAACAGTATTGATGCCATGAGCGCTGACTGGTCAAAAATCCCATACGAAGTACTTGAGAAAATCTCAACCCGCATCGTAAACGAAGTTGACCACATCAACCGCATAGTATATGATATCACAAGCAAACCCCCAGCAACAATCGAGTGGGAATAATATATACAAACAAAATCTTACCCCTTGCAGTATAAGCTGTAAGGGGGTTTTTATTTATACAAACGCTTTATTCAAATTTCTATGAGTATTAGAATAGTAGTAGAATAGTAGTAGAATAGTAGTAGAAATATATTATAAATATTAACTATATTTAGGAATAAACTAGATTAATATAAATCTTTCTTTATATTTTTATCATTCTAATACTTGACAAAGTAGTAGAATAGTAGTAGAATAGTAGTAGAACAAATGGAGGAATTTAAGATGCAACTCGAAAATATAAATGTAGAATACAAAAGAGAATATACCGCTGAAATTAAAAAAACAGTTATTGCTTTTGCAAATACTTTTGGTGGCAAAATTTATATTGGTGTTGAAGATGATTTATCTGTTATAGGTGTAAGTAACGCAGATGAGGTGTTGCTAAAAACCACAAATTTATTGCGTGAAAGCGTAAAGCCCGATATTATGATGTTTGTTAATTGCGCCATTGCTTCTATGCAAGAAAAAAATATAATTGTAATTGAAGTGCAAAAAGGTACATCTTCACCATATTATATTGCAGGTAAAGGTATCCGTCCAGAAGGCGTATTTGTTAGACAAGGAGCATCTTCAGTTCCCGCAACCGACACTGCAATTCTTAAAATGATAAAGGAAACATCGGGCGATAATTTTGAAGATGTGCGCGCTTTAAATCAAAATTTAACATTTGATAGCTGTAACAGAGAATTTATCAATTCACATATACGATTTGCAAGCGAGCAAATGCGCACCCTCAACATTGTCGGTTCAGATGAACTTTATACAAATTTGGGGCTTCTTCTTTCCGACCAATGTATGCACACAACAAAAGTTGCTGTTTTTCAAGGCGAAACCAAAGAAGTTTTTGTAGACAGAAAGGAGTTTTCGGGTTCATTATTTATGCAGTTGCGTGAATGTTTTGAGTTTATAAATATTCACAACAGCACCCGTGCAGAATTTAATGGGCTCCAAAGGGTAGATTATAGGGCATATCCCGAAATAGCAATTAGAGAAGCGCTATTAAATGCCATAGTTCATCGCGACTACTCTTTAACTTCAAGCACATTAATTAGCATTTTTGACAACAGAATTGAACTTGTAACCGTAGGTGGGCTTTTGCGTGGAATTTCTTTGGAGGATATGAAACTTGGCGTTTCTATTTTGCGGAATAAAAATTTGGCAAATGTTTTTTATAGACTAAAATTAATTGAAGCTTATGGCACTGGAATTATCAAAATTATGGGGAGTTACAACAGCACACCCAACAAACCATTAATTGAAGCCACAAACAATGCCTTTAGAATAACACTTTACAATAATCTAGCTACAGCTTCTAGCAACGCCGCAGCTTCTGTAAAAGATATTGCAACAACTAAACTTACACAAAATGAGCAATTTATTTGCAGTAAATTGAGAAAATATTCAGAATTTAAGCGCAAAGATTTAGAAGAATTGTTAAAAATATCACAACCAATGGCTACAAAACATTTAAGAACACTGTTAGATAAAGGTGCTATTAGTAAAAGCGGAAACGGCAAAAATACAACGTATGAAGTAGTTAAGTAAATCAAAATTGATATTTAAAAAGGCTGTAAAGATATATTTTCTTTGCAGCCTTTTTTGTTATGATGTTTAATTAGTTTTATGCTTTAATTAATTTAATACTGATACCATATCCTTGCACTTCAATTTGCTTCTCTGCATCTGCGGTTGCAATTGGTGCTAAGTCGCTTGCCAATATGTCTTGCTTAATGCGGTCTGCAAATGTTGTGATTGCTGATGTTACAATGTCGCTTTCTGCTGTGATTTCTGCGGTTATGCGTTGTTCAACTGCAAAGCCTGCATCTTTTCTCATCAATTGAATTTGTCTTATCAACTCACGAACAATACCTTCTGCTATTAGTTCATCATTAAGTGTGGTGTCTAACGCAAGTGTTTTGTTGTTTTCTGTTGTTACAAGATAACCCTCTTGTGGTCTGTTATGGGCTTCAAACAATTCGGGTTCAAGGTTTGTAAATGAACCAAGATTTACACTGCCAGTTTTAATCATTGCATCTAATTCTGCATATTCTGCTCCGCTTAGATTGTCAACTATTGCCTTTAGTTTTTGAGCTTCGCCTTTTAGCACTCTGCCTGCAACCCTAAAGTTTACTGTGTAATATACATCATTATATAAGCTTGTATCTGCTGTAAATACTACTTCTTTGATGTTTAATTCATCTTTTATTGTTGAAACCAACTTTGATGCCGCTTCAGTTTCTGCTTCCGATGCTGTAATGTACATCTTTGCAAGTGGTTGTTTGATTTTAAGTTGAGCTTCATTTCTCATTCTTTGTCCAGTTGCTATAACCTCACGAGTAACTGCTGTTTCGTTTAGAATTGTAGCCTCTTCTGGAATATCAATACAAGTTGGATATGATGATAGATGAACGGAAATTGGTGCATCTTTTTCTATCTCCCTTACTGTGTTTTGCCAGATATAATCTGTTAAGAATGGGATAATTGGAGCCATTACGCCTAATGTTGATTTGATTACTTGATACAAACACCAGTATGCGTTCATTTGGTCTGCCTTGTCGGTTGACTTCCAGAAACGCCTTCTGTTTATACGGATATACCAGTTGCTAACATCGTCAACAAAATTCTCAAACTCTTTGATTAAGTTGGTTGATTTGTAAGTTTCCATGCAGTTTGTTGCATCTGTTATGAATTTATTTGTGCGTGTCAACAACCATTTATCACTGTGTGTTAGTGTTGCATAATCAATTTTGTGGTTTGCAATATCTGGTCTGTCTATTTCTGCATATAGATTAAAGAATACATATATATTCCAGAATCCTAGCATTTTACGCCTTGCTTCATCAGTTAACTTGTATCCGAAACGAACATCGCCCGCTACTGGTGCGCCAGCATATAGATATCTAACTGGATCAGAACCGATTTTTTCTGCTGCTTCATCAAACCTAATCATATAACCAGTTTTGCTGAACTTGCCGCCCTCTTCATTAACAACAGTGCTGTGTGTTACAACTTGCTTGTAAGGCGCTTTGCCCTCAAGTGTTACTGACATAAATAGCAAACTGTAGAACCACAATCTGATTTGTTCTTTCATTTCAATAACTAAATCTGATGGATAGTTTTTGGCAAAATACTCTTTGTCTTCAAAATATTTCTTGGTTGCAAATGGTGCAATACCCGCATCAAGCCAGCAATCGCCAACTTCTGGAATACGTGAAACCAATTCGCCACAATGCTCGCATTTGATTTTTATATTGTCAATATATGGTTTGTGTAAGTGTGGAACCCCGTCAATGTTGCCGTGTTCGCTACGCTCAATTAATTCCTCTTTACTGCCGATAACAGTTAAATGTCCGCACTTTTCACAAGGATAGAATGGCAATGGCAATCCGTAAAAACGCTTACGGCTTATGTTCCAGTCGCCCATATTGTTCAACCAGTCTAGCATACGCTTGCCCGCGAACTCAGGTTCCCACTTTACTGTTTTTGCTGCTGCAATCATTTGTGGTCTGATTTCTTCTGTCTTTATGTTCCACTCATCAACTAACTTAAATACTACTGGGGTCTTACATCTCCAGCACATTGGATAGCTGTGTTTGTGCATTTCTGTTTTGTATAGCTTGTTTTGTGCTTCTAATTGTGCAACTACTATATCCACAACATCTGTGGTCTTTTTGCCACTTAAATCACCATATCCAGCTAACATTACGCCATCATCATTGATTGGGCATATTGCAGGCAAGCCAAGTTTTTTGCCAAGCTCATAGTCTTCTGCGCCACAACCTGGAGCAATATGAACTACGCCTGTACCCTCTTTTGCCTCAACATCTTCCCAAGGAACTATTGTGTGTACAAAATTTTGTGTTGCATATTCTGTGAAGCAAGTTTCATATTCTTTGCCAATTAGCTCTGAACCCTTAAATGGAGTGCCAACTTCAATAATATCGCCTGCTAGTTTGCCGATTGCATCTTTTCCAACAATCATCTTGCTAGAATCTGACTTTACTGTTACTCTTACATACTCAATATCTGGATTGATTGCAAGCGCTACATTACTGCTAAGTGTCCAAGGGGTTGTTGTCCAAAGGATAATTTTATCATCTGTTCCTTTAATTGGCAACTTTGCATAAATAGATAAATGCTCCATTTCTGCATATGAACCGCTCATCTCGTGGTCGCTCAAACTTGTGCCACAACGTGGACACCAAGGCATTGGTCTGTGTGACTTTTCTATCCAACCATTATTGTAACACTTCTTTAAAAAATGCCATATTGATGTGATATTTAAATCGGTATTTGTGTAATATGAATTGTCCCAATCCATCCATTGTCCCAATCTTTTTGATTGCTCGGTTATAACTCCGCTGAACTTTTTAACCCTATCCATACACATTGTTGTAAACTTATCAACACCATATTCAACAATATCGCTTTTAGCTTTTATGCCAATCTCTTTTTCAACTTCAACTTCAACCCACAATCCTTGTGCGTCAAAACCATTCTGAAATTGACAAGATTTGCCCTTCATACTGTTGTACTTGATATTCATATCTTTCAATGTTCTTCCCCAAGCGTGGTGAATACCCATTGGATTGTTTGCTGTTATTGGACCATCTAAAAATGGGAAACGCTCCCCGTCCTTGTTTTTTTCAACAAGTTTTTCAAAACATTTTTCTTCTTGCCAAAAAGCAAGCATCTCTTTTTCAAGTTCAATAAAATTTGGTGATGGATTTTCCTTTTTCATTATAATAACTCCTAGAATATTACATTATTGCTTTTAGATTATATCATATTATAGTATAGTGAGCAACTAATAAGCGCAAACTTTTGCAATACTTGTAAATTTTTTATATTTTTTCAAAAACACTTTACAAGCATACCAAAATTTGATACTATATTTAAGCAATGGACAATTAACTCAGCTGGTAGAGTGTCTCCTTGACGTGGAGGAAGTCAGCGGTTCGAGCCCGTTATTGTCCACCAAAAAGCTATAAAGAAGACAATTCTTTATAGCTTTTTTAATGGATAAATAATAATGCGTTGTGAAGAAAATTTGTGCAATAATATTCCGATTACTGTAGCTATAGATACAGTAAATTGCGAATTTTGCAACTTTATGTATTTTGCTTGAAACAAAAATAACCCTTGCGTTGGCACAACTAACTAAAGATACCATCGTATCTTGGTTAGTTTGCCCGCAAGGGTTATTGCATTTTATTTTAGAATAGTGAACTATTCGATTGCGATACCTGCATCAGCTTCTTCTTTGATACGTTTATCTAGCTCTGCTATAAACTCTTTCTCTGATTCTTCTGAAAGTGGCATTTTAACTTCTTTACCAGTCCAACCTGAAAGGTGGATAGCGTTTGAAAGTGTTAAACCGATAATACCTTGTTCGCCTGGAGCTTTGAACTCTTTTGTTTGACCCAAGATAAACTCAGTAAAGTTTTTCATGATACCTGGATGTTGTGGTGGATATTTTAGTGGTTGTAGGTAGTACTTCATACCTTTGTATGTAGTTGTTTTGTGTGGGATTTTACCCATAAACTCTTTACCGTTTGAACTGTAAGTTGATTCCATAATATCGTTCTTTGTGAAAGTAAGTTTCATACCTTCAATAACGATTTTACCACCGTCACCAGTAATTTCTAGTCTGTTTGTACCTGGGAAGTCGTGTGTTGATGTGATAAATACACCAGTTGCACCATTTTTGTATTTGCAAACTGCTGTAACATCGTTCTCTACAGAAATGTTACGGCCACGTGTTGAAATTGTAGCTGAAACTGATTCTGGAAGACCTACTAACCATGTGAACAAGTCTAGTTGGTGTGGGCATTGGTTTAGAAGAACGCCTCCGCCTTCGCCACCCCAAGTGCCTCTCCAGCCACCTTGATCATAATATTTTTGTGGACGATACCAGTTTGTGATAATCCAAACGATACGTTTTAAATCACCCAACTCACCGCTATCGATAATCTCTTTAGCTTTGATGTATAGTGGGTTTGTACGTTGGTTAAACATCATACCAAATACTTGATCTGGATATTGTTTTTTTGTTTCTTCAGCACAAGCAATCATTTCTTTAACCATTGTTGTGTGAACACCAGCTGGCTTGTCACATAGAACATGTAAACCTGCTTTTAAAGCTGCCATTGTGATTGTAGGATGTTGGTAGTGAGGTGTCTCAACGCAAACTGCATCGATTTCTCCACTTGCAAACATTTCGTTGTAATCTGTAAAGATTTTTACGTTTGGATATTTAGCTTTTGCATATGCAATTCTGTCTTCTTTGATTTCACAGATTGCTGTTAGCTCTCCGCCTTTAACCAACAATTTATTTAGTGAACCTAAAACTCTTGCATAGTATGATCCTTGTTTGCCGATTCCGACAATACCAAATCTAAGTTTTTTCATTTCAATTCTCCTATGAATTTAATTTATAAATGTATCTTTATTATATCAAAAAACCTCTGTGAAGTCAATAGTTTTTGTTATATTTGTACATTTTCATTATGATAGTATATTGTTATATGTTCCATTTTATGCTTACACCTGCTAGCTTTTTGCTATATTTTAGAGTTTTTACTTATTTTTACTCAATATTTTAATTTTGCTTTGTCAATTTCCTTTACAAAACCCACTTTGTTATGTTACTATTAACTACAAATACATATGTAGTTATTTTAATACATTAAGATAAATTATATTGCGCAATATAGTTTAAATTGGAGGAGTCAAATTGAATAGTAAAAAAATTATAGTTACTGTGGCATCTGCTGCGATACAAATGTGTTGTGGCATTGCGTATGTGTGGAGCTTGTTCCAGAATGGTATTGCTGAAATCCTATTCGCTGGAGACTCTGCAAAAGCAGCCCTAGCTTACTCATTATTACTTGCAACACTTGCTTTTGGTAGCATTATTGGCGGTAAACTTTCATCAAAATATCAAACTAAATATATAGTTATGTTTGGTGGCGCGTTAGCTGGCTTAGGATTTATTTGTTCTGGACTAGTTACTGCAAACTTCCCTTATTTAATTTGGTTTACATATGGCATAATGGGCGGTATTGGTATGGGTATGGCTTATACACCAACAATTGCAAACGCACAAAGATGGTATCCAGACAATAAAGGTTTAATAACTGGCATAATTGTTGCATCATTAGGACTTGGCGGAGTTGTATTTACACCAGTAATATCTGCAATGCTTACAGCATTTGGCGGTTCTGGCGTGGGTGATTCAAAAACATTCTTAGTACTAGGCGCAATTGTTTTTGTAGTTACTGTAGCTTGTTCATTCTTTTTATACGAGTCACCAAAGGTTGCTACTTCTGCAACAAAAACAGCAGACAACAGCAAAACTGTTTCTGAAGCACTTAGAGATCCAAAACTATATCTATTAGCATTGGCGTTCGCTTTATCAAGTATGGGTGGACTAATGATGATAGGCTTTGCAACATCAATTGCAACATTTAAAGGTATGGCAGAAGCCGCATCTGTGGGTGTTATTATAATATCATTATTCAACAGCTTAGGACGCCTAACTTGGGGCGCAATATGTGACAAAATCGGCAGAAAAAATACGCTATTTATTCTAATGATTGGAAGCGCAGTTTCAACAGCACTTGTAATACTTGCAAACGGCTGGTGGATATTTGCACTAATTGCAATAATCGGATTCTTCTATGGCGGACTACTAAGCACATTCCCAAATGCAACATCAGACCTATTCGGTCAAAAAAATGTGGCAACAATTTACGGAATGGTTATGATTGGCTTTGGCTGTGGCGCAGTTATGTCATCAACAATTGCAGGTATATTTAAAGACAAAGCAACTATTAGTGGCAACTTTAACGATATGATCCCTGCATTTATAATTGCAGCTTGTGCCGCATTAGCAGCATTAGGAATTATCGCAATCATCTCATTCCCAAAGAAAACTGCAGCAAAAATAGCTGAAACAAAAATTAAAGCTACTACAGCAGAAGACGCAGAATAGTAAAGTAATACAAATTTAACAAACATTAAGGCTATAGTGATTAATCGCTATAGCCTTTAATAATAAAATAACATATATTAAAAACCTACATTCTTCATTCAAACTGTCACAAGATTGTATACTGTTTCGTGCGTGAAATACGCGATTAAAAAAGCAACTAATTCTTACTTATTAATCTTAAATAGAAGCCGTGTAAAAAGCCTAAGATTGGGTGCTCGTAAAGTTGTGGGCGTGATATATGGATTTTAGGTAAAAACGCGGAGTTTGTGCAGTAATGTGCGTGAAATTTTTGCGAATTATATTATCTTTGCTCAAATAGAAGTCGTGTAAAAACGCGTAGTTTGCGTGCAGTAATGTGCGTGAAATTTTCGCGAATTATATTATCTTTGCTTAAATAGAAGTCGTGTAAAAACGCGTAGTTTGCGTGCATAACAATAAAACCCCCGCCCGACCGGCACGAATATTACTAGGCGTAAATGAATGCTGGGCGGGCGGGGGTTTTAGAAGTTAGGTGCGTGAAATACGCGTTTTTACTACATTAGTTGTTTTATGAGGTCACATATATCCTCCCCAGATAGATTGTCGGGAACGGTTGGCTGAAGGCGGGAAGATTCGGCTTGAAAGTCTTGCTCGGGGTCGGATATTTTTACATCACGATTTAACGCGTTGAAAATTTCTGAATTGCAATCTTTTAATAATTTTTGCGTACGCAATATCTCTTTGCCAAGTTCTTCGGCACTTGATAGATTTGCAAGATACCCTTGCCATTGTTTGCGATATCGGGCTAAACGCTCACCTTCCATTTTATAGCGAATGCGTGACTCCGACGCGTACTCTTCTGCGTGGGTTTTTGCCATTGATAAGGCTTCAGTTATTTCGCACTCTCTTTTGCGATAACTGGAGATTTCGGCACCCAAACTTGCGTTTTCGGACTTCAATTTTAGCACTAAGTCTTGAAGTGAGGATACTTGATTTACGGTTGCTTTTTGTGATTTGTCTTTAATAAAAAATTTGCTCATACGTAAATTATAAACCACGTATGAGCAAAATATTCGTTTTAATTTGTATTATTTTTGCTAGTTTTGTCGACTAGATTTAGGCAAATATTTCATCAATAAAATCATTTGGATTGAATGGAATTAGGTCATCAATACCCTCACCAATTCCAGCAAACACAACTGGGATTTCTAGTTCGGCTGATATCGCCATAACAACGCCACCTTTTGCAGTTCCGTCAAGTTTAGTCAAAATGATTCCGTCAATATCAATTGCTTCGTTAAAAATTTCAACTTGGCTTACTGCATTTTGTCCAGTAGTTGCGTCTAGCACAATATAGTTTCTTTGGTCCGCATCTGGCAATTCTCTAGCTATAACCCTATTGATTTTTTTAAGTTCTTCCATTAGGTTTTTCTTGTTGTGCAATCTACCTGCAGTGTCAACTAGAATAACATCGGTTCCTTTAGCTTTTGCACTACTAATTGCATCAAAAACTACGGCGGCAGGGTCACTACCCTCGCTATTTTTAACGATTCTTACGCCCGCGCGCTTTGCCCATACTTCAAGTTGCTCACTTGCTGCAGCCCTAAATGTGTCGGCTGCGGCTACTATAACACTTTTTCCTTGTGAGGTAAAATACTTGCTTAGCTTGCCTATTGCAGTTGTTTTGCCAACGCCGTTTACACCCGCAACCATTACTAGTAGTGGATATTCATATTCTGGAATTTCATAGTCGATACTTTCAAGCATTATGCGCTTTAGTTCTTCGCGCGCCTTTTCTGGATTGGTAATTTTATTTCTGTACAAAGTATCCTTTAACTCAGAAATTATACTTTCTGTAGCAGAAACACCCATATCGGCTGATATCATTGACATTTCTAACTCATCATAAAATTCATCATCAAGATTTTTAGCTTTGAATGCTTCAAATATCTTTTTGCCTAGATTTTCTTTGGTTTTGGTTAGTGCACTTTTTATGCTACTAAAGATTCCCATCTACTTTTTCTCCTCTTCAATTGTTTTGATTGCGTCTTCAAGTTTAACACTGACAAGTGTACTTACGCCCTTTTCTTGGTTGGTTACACCGTATAGAACATCTGACAATGCCATTGTTGGCTTACGGTGAGTTACTACGATAAACTGCGTTCTGCTTGCAAACTTTTTCAAGTATTGGGCGAATAATGTTGCATTGTTTTCATCCAACGCTGCTTCAATTTCATCTAGCAAGCTGAATGGCATTGGCTTCAATTTGATAATTGAGAACAATATTGCAATGGCTGTCATTGCGCGTTCGCCACCCGACAACAGACTTATGCGCTGTGGTTTTTTTCCTGGTGGTTCTGCAATGATCTCGATGCCAGCTTCAAGCACACTCTTTTCGCCATCTTCAGTTTCTAGCACCAATTCTGCGCGACCACCGCCAAATAATTCACAAAATACCTCTTGGAAGTTTGCGTTGATTTGAATGAAACTCTTTGAAAACTTTTCAGTCATCTCTGAAGTTAATGATTTAATGAGGGTTTTTAAGTCTGTACTTGCCTTTTCTAGATCAACATATTGTGTCTGCATAGAACTGAAACGCTCTTGTTCTTCAACAAAACGCGATTCTGCAAGTTCGTTTAGTGGACCCAAACGCTCTATTTTTCTACGTAAAGAAGCACTTTCTTGTGCCGCTTTATCAACATCAAGCTCGAACTCTTCTGCGGCGGTTTCTTTTCTGAACTCAAGTGCACTATTATAATCCATATCATAATCGGTGCTGATTCTTTCAGTTAACGCCTCAACATCTGACATCATACGCTCAAGTGCTGATTCTTCACGAACACGGCGCTCTTCAACTTCCAATATCTTTTTGTTAAGTTCTTCTTTTGTAATGTTTAGCTCGGCTACCTTTTGTTGCATATTTTTCTTATGCTCTTCAACCTTTGCAACCTCTGCGCGCATTGATTCTAGCTGAACTCTATCCTCTTCATCATAATTTGATATGTCAACTTTAGATTCGGCTGCAATAACATCACGCTCATTTATCACATTTCGCGTTTTTGCGTCGGCTAGCTGAATTTGGATTGCGGAAATCTCTGCGGTGTTTTCTGCAATTGACCTTGTATATGTTTCAACTTCGTGAGTCAACTTTGTCAATTCATTTTTAGCGGCTATATACTCGCTCGCTTTTTCTTCTAACTCTTCACGCGCGTCGTTCAATTTTTGGCGTTGCTCGTTTAGGAAGTCATCTGCACTCACTTTTTCATTTGCAGCGCTATCTTTATCGGCACTTGCCCTATCGATATTATCTTTAACGGCTTTCATTCGTGCTGAAATCTCGCCATTTCTGCCCAATAGTTTTTCAATTTCATTGTTGAATATTTCGGCTTCGTTATTTAACGCTTCTAACTTAACATCATAAGCTGTTAACTCTTTGTCAAGAACCGTGATTCTTGCACTTAATACCTTGCAAGCGTCTTCTAATCCTTGATTTTCTTTGGTGGCTTCGGCAATGATATCACGCGCGGTATTGCACTGCTGAACTAATCTTGCAAGTTTAGTTTCCAGGTCTTTAACCTCAGACTCTTTACTTAAAATTCTACTGCTTCCGCTAGGTGCTGAACCACCCGTAATTGCTCCACTTGGTGCAAACACAGAACCACTAATAGTGACCATTCGGATACCCGCATTGTACCTTTTGTTTATCCGCATTGCAGTTTCGCTATCTTCTACGATAATCGTTCTACCCAACAAGTTTGATATAATATTGCTGAATTTTCTGTTACAATTTATAAGATCAGATGCAACGCCTACAACGCCGTCTTCGTCAAGAATTCTATCTGCACTAGAGTTTAAAAAGTTGCCTCTAATTGATGCCACTGGCAAGAACGTTGCCCTACCATAATTCCTCTCGCGCATTACCTTAATAAGTTGTGTTGCATCAACGTCGCGCTCAACTATTATGTTTTGTATGCTGCCGCCAAGCGCAACTTCAATTGCAACTTGTAGGTCTTTAGGAACGCTGATAACTTCACCAACCGTACCCAAAATTAACTCTTTTACTGCGGGATTTTTGTTTGCTTCATTCATCAAAAATCGTACTGAATGAGCATAGTTGTTGTAATCTTTTAATATCTTTTTCTCGCTTGCAATCTTGTATTCAAACTGTGCTATTAGCTTTTGCTTTTCATCAAATATCGCCTTGTCTTTTTGCATTTCAGACAGTGCCATATTGTATTTTTCCATAGCAGAAGCACGCTCTTCTTCCTTTTCCGCCTTCTCCTCGGCAATTACTGCGCGCGCAGCAACGGTTCTATCAATTTCTTTTTTAACTGCTGAAAGTTTGCCGGTTTTCTCTTTGTATTCTTCTTTATCCTTACCCAAACTATCCGACAACATACTTAGCTCAACTGCAAGTTTTGTTTCATCTTTGTCAAATGAATGCAACTTATCACTGCTGTTAAAAACCATTTCATTGGTAGCTTCCAACTGCATTTCTTGTTGCTTAACATCTATCTGCATTTCTTTATAAATTGCTTCAAGTTCAGCATAAATTGCCTCTTGCTCGGCTAGCTCTGCAGTGCTTTTTTCAAGTTGGTCGGTGTTTTCTATGCGCTTTTGCTCTCTATCCGCTTGCCTTGTTGTGCAAGTTGCAATCTCAGTTGCTATCTCTTGCCCTTTTTTCTTTAAATTGGTTAGCTCCGCTGTCAATAATCTGGTTTCACCCATTTTGCGCTCTGCTATAACCATACGTTCTGCAATTTGGTCACGCAATTTATTGGTGAAGATATCGCTGTTTTCTATATCTATCATAGAAATATTATACTCGCGACTGCTTTCTGCTAGCGCGCTATGAGCATTTTCAACATCAAGTTGCGCCGATTTAACCCTTTTGGTCAACCTTGCACGCTCATCTGCACTGTGCTCTGTTTGGTGTAGAAAATAATAAATATCTATCATTTTCATACGTTTTTTGAGCTCTTTTGCCTTGTTTGCCGTTTTTGCCTCTTCTTCTAATGGTTGCAAACTGCGCTCAATTTCCATACGCATATCGTTGATACGCTCCATATTGAGCCTTGTTCTTTCAAGATTTCTTTCAGTTTCTACCCTACGAGCCCTAAATGCGGTGATTCCTGCGGCTTCTTCAAATATCTTTCTGCGT
Source organism: Bacillota bacterium (assembly GCA_044426075.1). Lineage (GTDB taxonomy): Bacteria > Bacillota > Clostridia > Christensenellales > DTU072 > JAWXUT01. The sequence continues at coordinate 23,745 of JAWXUT010000001.1, read as the reverse complement.
GATTCGGGACGAGCTGATAAAATTTCTTCTACCTTGCCTTGCCCAATTATGCTGTAGCCCTCACGCCCAATTCCGCTATCTCTAAAAAGCTCAATTATATCTTTCCACCTACAAGGCGCGCGGTTGATAAAATATTCTGATTCTCCGCTCTTGTCAAGCTTTCTTGTTATTATAACTTCTTCATAATCTACTTTATAGAACTTTTGCGTGTTATCCAAAAACAACGATACCTCACAATAAGATAACGATTTTCTGTTTTCTGTGCCGCTAAAGATAACTTCTGGCATCTTTTTGCATCGCAAAACTGAGGCGGTCTGCTCTCCCAATACCCACCTTACAGCATCTGCAACGTTAGATTTACCACAGCCGTTTGGCCCTACTATTCCCGTTATGTTTGAATTGAAATCAATTGCCACTTTATCCGCAAATGACTTAAATCCATAAATTTCTATTCTATTAAGATTCAAAACTTACCCTCTCTTTTCCCTTTGTCATTTTGTGTTTACTTGTTTATTATAGATTGTCGCATTTCCCACAACTTCGCGCTTAAATCTACCTTATATATATGTGGATTTATTAGACGCATATATTCCGCCCAAAACTCCGACCTAGATTGCGTTGCAAATGTTACAATGTCATTCAAACTAGGATTGTTAACTATTTGCTTGCCATTTTCAATTACTTTAACCATTATGTCACGAACAGTGTACTCTGTAAAAGTCTTCTTTTTCCACGTTTCAACTGGGTGAAAAACTGTAAGTGGTTTGCTGGTGTCAATAGCCTCATCACGCAATGCAATCATATCTGCAGCTGCCATACCCTTTTGATCATAAATTCTGTATGTGGTTTTTAAACCTGGGTTGGTTATTTTGATTTGAGTATCACTAACTTTCATTTTGGGAACCCAAACACCCGTTTCGTTAATACTTGCTAGCTTGTAAACGCCACCTAATGCTGGGTTTGGTGCAGCTGTAATTAGCTTTGTGCCTATGCCCCATACATCAATTTTTGCACCTTGTATGTGCAATGAATTAAGGATATTTTCATCTATATCTCCACTTGCAAATATCTTAGCTTCTGTGTGCCCAGCTTCATCTAGCATAACGCGTGCACGCTTGCTTAAATAAGCTAAATCTCCGCTATCAAGTCTGATGCCAACTGGCTTTATTCCTTTAGCTTTTAATTCATCAAATACCTTTATTGCATTTGGCACACCGCTCTTTAATGTGTCATATGTATCCACCAAAAGCAAGCAGTTATTAGGATAAATTTCTGCATACTTTCTGAAGGCTTCTAGCTCTGTATCAAAGCTCATAACCCAACTGTGTGCGTGCGTTCCGCTAACCTTTAGCCCGAACATCTTGCCCGCTAGCACGTTGCTTGTTGAGGTGCAACCGCCTATTATACTTGCCCTTGCGCCATATAAGCCCGCATCGGGACCTTGCGCCCTACGCAAACCAAATTCACTTACTGCACCCGTTGTTTCTTGGGTGATTTTTAGTGACTTTGTTGCAATTAATGTTTGGTGATTTATTATGTTTAATAGTGCTGTTTCTATAAGTTGTGCTTGAAAAATTGGTGCTTTTACTGTAAGAATTGGTTCCATTGGAAAAACTATTTCTCCCTCGCGAACCGCATATATATCACCAGTAAATTTGAAATCTGCTAGACGCGCGAAAAACTTTTCTCCAAAACAGTTCAAACTACGCAAATATGCGATGTCTTCTTCTGAAAAGGAAAGATTGTTAATCATATCAATGGCTTGTTCAAGCCCCGCGGCTACAGCCCACTCCAATCCTGGTGCTGGTCTGTAAAAAACATCAAAAACTGCTTCTTTGTCTGCTGTGTCTGTTTCAACATAGCCGTTCATCATAGTAAGCTGATATAAATCAGTCAACATAGTTAAATTACGCATGGCATCTCCTTACTTTTTGCTTTTGTTTTTGGGTTTATAAAATGTACGCTCCTTGGCTTTTTCTAACTCTTCTTGCTTTGAAGCGTCTTTTAATTGTATAGTTTCTTGTTCATTATTAGGTGTAGTTTCTTCAGTTGAAGCAACCGCTACACGTGCCATTACTAGCTCATTTGCGGGTACTTTATCTTTGTACCAAACTCTAATACCTTTTTTCTTGGATCTGTAAATTAGTATAAATATTCCTGCTAGGCAAGCAATTGCTGCTATAAAACAACATAGTTGTGTATAATTTATAACATCATATATGTTGCCATCGTCGCGGAAAAATTCCATTACAAAACGGATAAATGCGTAACTTCCGGTATAACTCAAAATGCCGAAACCTTTTAGCTTTATCCTCTTACTTAACACTATTATTGTGATAAAGAATAATACATTTAACACCATTTCATAGAAAAACAATGCTTGGTGAAAAGCACCATCTCTTGCAATATAAACCGCCATTGGGAACCATTGCATATTTGCGTTTGTTATAACTGCGCCATAAATTTCTTGATTGCAGAAGTTGCCCCATCTGCCTATTGCTTGTGATAATAATACAACTGGAGCTATCATATCAAGCCCCGCTAAAAAGTCAACTTTACGCCACCTGCACCAAATGTAGCCGCCAAGTATTCCGCCCGGCACGCCCGTCATTATAGTTAAGCCACCATCCCACACGGCAAAAATATTTACAAAATCATCCCAACCGAAGTTTTCAACAAGTAAATATTGCGCTGGTCTAGCAAAAACATAACCCAACCTTGCACATACAACGGCTAAAGGTATGGCAATCATAAAGATTTCCAACAAATCATCCATTGTAAGACCAATTTTTTTACAACGAATATAAGCCCCAAATAAGCCCACTAACATTGCTGATGTTATGATTATACCATACCAAGCAACATCTTTGCCAAAAACAGTGAATGCTACAGACTGAACATTACCCGTCCAAGTAGCATCTGCTAACATTGCGTTCATAAGTTCTCCTCGAAATTGATTAAATTTCTATTTTATATGAGCCATTGGCTCTAATTTTTACAGCGAATACATTTTGTTTGCCATAGTATTTAGCCATATTTTCTACAAAGTTGGCGAGATATGCGTTATCTACGAATGTAAGTATTGTTCCCGCAAAACCGCCGCCGTGTACGCGCCTTGCAAGCACGCCATCTTCTTCTGCAACAAGTGCTAATCCAAGTGGAATAGGTTGTGCATCATCACCGCTAACATAGCAGTTTTGTAATTTTTGATAAGAAGAATCGCCCGATTCTGTTACAATGCCCATTACTTTATCTATATCGTTTGCGATAACGCCGTCTGCAAAATTATGCACGCGCTCGTTTTCTGAATAGAAGTGCATTGCACGCATTATTGCTCTGCCACTGAATTTTTCTTTTAGTTCCGCGAGGGCTGAATAAAATACTTCCTCTGCAATATAACCTAGCTTTTCTGCCCCGAAATGGTTTGCAATAGCTTGCATCTCGTGCTTTATTGAGGCGTATTCTGGTGTCAAATCACAATGGTCGCCCCCACAGTTTATTACTACTGCGGTACAATTAGCAAATTGCCAATCCAATTTTTTTACGATAGGTGCGTTGTTGTCTTTAAAATTCATATAGCTTACGCCGCCAATTGATATGGATGCTTGATCCATAAGCCCTGATGGTTTGCCAAAATAAACATTTTCTGCATACTGACTTATTATTGCGCGCTCTACTGCATCAATTTTATCGTCATTATAATAATAATTTAATATAGCTGTAACTAGCACTTCAAAACTAGCAGAACTACTCATACCCGCGCCTTTAAAAACATCGCTGGTTGTGGTTGCAATAAAGCCGCCTACATTGTATCCTCTTGCTAAAAATGCATCTATCACTCCGCGAACAAGGGCGTGTGATGTGCCTTCTTCTGCGCTATAATGTTTATGATCGGTGATATCAACTTCTACTATTGGATAACCCACGCTTTTAATTATAATCTTGTTTTCTGCAATTTTTGTGACAACTGCTATGGTGTCAACAGAAACCGCCGCAGCAACCACTGACCCGCCATTGTGGTCGGTGTGATTGCCACAAAGCTCTATTCTGCCAGGTGAACTGAACATATCATATGCACCTTTATAGCTCTCTGTATGGATATTTATGAGTGTAGCATAACGCTCCGCAACCTCTTGTGGAGAAGCTGTGTATATCTCTTGAACCGTTTTTAGAAAAGATTTTCTTGCAACTAGCTCTTTTGGTGCGATTTTTGTAGTCATATTGACCTCACTTATAAAAATATTTATAAAAAAATTATAACATAGTAAAAAAATATTTGCAAGGGTTAATTTGTATGTTATAATGTATGTATAGCATTTAATTTTAAGGCTAAATTATTTAAGTATCAAGGAGTTATCATATGGCAAGAACTGTTTTTGACATTGCAAAGGCTGTAGCAAACCTTTTAGATTATTCTACAAGCAAATTGGGATTAACCACTGTCGACAAAATGTACGCACAAAATCAACTTTTCGACTGGCTAGAAATTAATGAACCCACGCAAGGCAACTACACTTCCGCTATGGAACTACACAAGAGCATATTAGAGCCAATAGCTAAATATGCCATTCGCAACGGATTCACAAAATTTGAAGAGTTAACAGAAACCAACCTTCAAACAGTTGAAGCTAAGGTTATGGGTTTTGTAACACCTTCAGCGGGATTGGTTGTAAACACCTTTCAATCAAAAGCTGCATATCTTGGGATACAACAGGCTACGGATTATCTATACGACTTATCAAAAGATAGTTATTATATTCGCACCAAAGATATCGAGAAAAATATGGTTTGGAATGCAAGTAGCGAGCGTGGCAACATAGTTGTTACAATCAACTTGAGCAAGCCCGAAAAAGATAATAAACAAGTGGCATACGAACGTACATTGCCACAACAATCATATCCAAAATGTGTAATATGCCCCGATGTTATAGGCTATGCGGGTTCACATAAGGTGCCAGCAAGGCAGCCATTGCGTATGATTCCGCTTAATTTGGCAAACGAAAACTGGTTTTTGCAGTATTCACCATACGTATATTTTGATAATCACTGCATAGCGATATCAGAAAAGCACGAACCTATGGAGATTTCACGCAACACCTTTGTGCGTCTTGCGGATTTTGTAGAGCAATTCCCACATTATTTTATGGGAAGCAATGCAGATTTACCTATAGTTGGTGGCAGTATTTTATCACACAACCACTTTCAAGGTGGCAAAAAGGTTTTGCCAATGTTTGAGAGAGGCATACGCAAAAGATTCAGCAGTGCTACTTATAAAAATGCAGAAATTGGTATTTTAGACTGGTACAATTCCGTTGTATCAATAAGATCAAAAGACCGCGCACAAGCAATTAGGTGTGCAAGTAGTGTGCTTTCCGCTTGGAGAGAATACACCGATAAAGAGCATAATATTATTGCAAAAACAGAAGATGAACCACATAACACAATAACTTCCGTTGCAACTTACACTGAAGATGAGGGATATACATTCTATTTGATTTTACGCAACAATCGCACAACATCAAAATATCCACACGGCATTTTTCATCCAACCGCAGATATGCACAACATTAAGGGTGAAGGCATTGGCATAATTGAAGCTATGGGTACATTTATTCTTCCCGGCAGATTATTTAATGAAATGCAATGTATAGCAGAAGTTCTTACTGGAGCAAAACCTGCAGACTTCCGCAAAATGAGCACAAGCGAAAAACACCCTCTTCATAAGCATTTAGGTATGGTTATGCAACTTGTAAATGACCACGGCACCGCACTTGAAGAAGAGCAAGCAGAAAGTATTATAACAGAATACATCAACAACACTTGTTTCAAAATACTTGATTGCACCGCTGTTTTCAAAAATACAGAAGAAGGGCAAGCTGGGTTCGCAAAATTCTTGGCTAAGGCAGGAATAAATTAATTATGGCACACAGCACACTTTATCGCAAATATCGCCCCACTGGTTGGGATACGGTTATCGGACAAGGGCACATTGTAACCACACTTAAAAACCAAATTGCGTATAATATGGTGGGTCACGCATACTTGTTTACGGGCACACGAGGCACAGGTAAAACAACTTCTGCCAAAATTTTTGCACGCGCAGTAAATTGTTTAACACCAGTTGATGGTTCACCTTGCGGGCAATGTGAAGTTTGTTTAGCGCTACAAAATCCAACTAATATGGATGTAATAGAAATGGATGCTGCCAGTAACAACGGTGTTGATGAAATCCGCGACTTGCGTGAAAACATACAATATCCGCCAACGCTAGGCAAATTTAAGGTTTATATAATTGACGAAGTGCATATGCTATCAACCGCCGCCTTCAACGCGCTACTAAAAACGCTAGAAGAGCCACCCGCACACGCTATGTTTATTTTGGCAACAACAGAAGTACACAAATTGCCACAAACCATACTAAGCAGATGTATGAGGTTTGACTTTAGGCTAGTTGCAGTAGATGAACTTGTTTCACTTTTGCAAACCATTTTTGCGGATATGAATTATGAAGCGGAGCATCGCGCACTTGAAGCAATTGCGTTACACGGTGAAGGTTCGGTTCGTGACACACTGAGTTTAGCAGAAACTTGTATGAGTTATGCGCCTAAAAAGCTGACCTATAGTGATGTTTCTGAGGTGCTAGGCGTATCTGATTTTGAGACAATAAGCGATATGGCGGATGCTATGTTAAGCGGCAATTTATCCTCTTTATTATATATGATCAATACTATATATAGTAGGGGCAAAGGAATCACCACAATAAACAAAGAATTAGTCACCTTTTTGCGTGACTCATTGAGCGTTAAAAACATAAAAGATTACAAGGCTACATTCACCGAATCCGAACTACCAAAAGTTCGTGAGATTGTAGCAAAATATGATAACTATCGTATTGGCCGCGCAATGGATATACTTGCGGGAGCAGAAAACTTGGTTCGTTACAGTTCACAACCAAAAATAATATTTGAATCTTGCTTGGTTCGTGCCAGTGAGATTTATACAGAACCCGATACAACTGCGCTTCAAAGCAGAATGCGCACGCTTGAAAAAGAACTTGAACAACTAAAAAAAGAAGGCATTGTTGTTGCTAAATCCGCAACTGTTGTAGTTGAAGAAGATGTTCCGCCAGAAATAGATATAGCTAGCGAACTTGCCGGATTAGAAATTGATGAGGCTTCAGAAGCGCCAATTTTCGACAATGACACCACACCAGAAAATAACGATGAGCATATATTAGAAGAGTATTTAAGCAAACTCTTAATGGGGCTGCGCAACAGTAGCTTTATGCTTTATCACGCAATTAACGAACTTACTGCAAAAGACATGTCTCTTGTTGATGAACACACCATAAACTTCAACCTCACTGGGCACGCTATTGTAGAGATGTTCCGTCACGATGTAAATAAAAAAGAACTGCAAGATGCTGTTAAAAGAGAGCTTGGTGCTGACTTTAACATTACCTTCAGCACACAAACTGCACCCGAAGTTTCAGATGTAGTTGACCGCTCAACCCTTCACGCTTTGTTCGGATCGCATCTAAGTGACAATAAAAAACGCAAATAATAATAAATCACATATTTAAGGAGAATATTTATGGCTAAATTTGGTGGTCGCCCTACAGCTGGCGGCGGAAATATGCAAAACATTATGAAACAAGCTCAACGTATGCAACAAGATATGCAACGCGCGCAAGAAGAACTTGCTGAAACCGAGGTTGAAGCAGTTAGCGGCGGCGGAATGGTTGAAATTGTTATGACTTGTGACAGAAAATTGGTTTCAATTAAAATTGACAAAGAAGCAGTTGATCCAGACGATGTTGAAACTCTTGAAGACCTACTTATTGCAGGTTTCAACGAAGCAAGCAAACTAGTTGAAGAAGAACAACAACGCGTAATGGGACCACTAAGCGGTGCTATGGGCGGATTAGGAGGACTCTTTTAGAGTAAAAAATGCAACCAGATTCATTGACAAAATTAATAGCGATGTTCCGCAAACTACCTGCAGTTGGTCAAAAAACTGCTGTTAGATATGCCTACAGCATAATAGATATGAAAGAAAACGATTTTGCCGCCTTTATTGATGCACTCAATGAGGCTAAACAAAATGTAAAGTTTTGTGAGCTTTGCGGTGATTACACCGACACCGATGTTTGTGAACGCTGTCAAACGGCAGATAAATCCACAATTTGCGTGGTTAAAGAGCCCCGTGACATTATTGCATTCCAAAAAATGGGAGGCTATCACGGACTTTATCACGTATTGCACGGCGGGCTTGACTTTCAAAAAGGCGTAGGAGCAGAAGATATTCGCATTAAAGAATTGCTAGCGCGTCTTGACGGAGTTAAAGAGATTATTATTGCGACAAATCCCGACATCAGCGGAGAGATGACTGCAATTTATCTTGCCCAACTCATTAAGCCACTTGGCATAAAAGTCACGCGCCTCGCGCACGGCATCCCTATGGGTAGCGAAATTGAATATGCAGATGAAATGACTTTGCAACGCGCACTTATGGATCGCAAACCATTATAACAATAACTAGAATTAGGAGAAACAAATGAGTAAATGTTTTTTAACCAAGTCACAAGTAGCAGAAATTGCTAATACTTATCCCACCCCTTTTCACATATATGATGAAACTGGCATTGCAGAAAACGCCAAAGAACTAAACACAGCTTTTGCTTGGAATAACGGATACAAAGAATATTTTGCAGTTAAAGCAACCCCAAACCCCGCAATCATCAAATTATTGAGAGAATATGGCGCGGGTGTGGATTGCTCAAGTTACACAGAACTTATGATGGCAGAAAAAATGGGCTTTAGCGGCGATGAAATTATGTTCAGTAGCAACGAAACAGCACCAGAAGAATATGTACTTGCAAAAAAACTAAATGCAATTATCAATTTAGATGACATCACACACATTGAATTTTTAGAAAAACACGCGGGTCTTCCCGAAAAAATATGCTTGAGATTTAATCCAGGCGGTGATTTTTCAATAAACAGAACAGTTATGGGCACCCCAGCTGACGCTAAATATGGCTTAACTCGTGCACAAATGACTGAGGCTGTTAAAACATTAATGGCAAAAGGCGTAAAAGAATTTGGTATACACTCTTTCTTGGCGAGCAATACTATAGGTAACAGCTATTATCCCGCACTTGCGCGCATAATTTTTAGCACTATTGCCGAACTTACTGCAGAAACTGGCGCTAAATTCGTATTTGCAAACTTGAGTGGCGGAATTGGTGTGCCTTATCGCCCAGATCAAGAAAAATGCGATATCTTTGAAATTGCAAAAGGCGTGGAGTGCGCTTACAAAGAAGTTATCACAGCAAACGGCTTAAATGATATCAAAATATTTACCGAACTTGGCAGATATATGCTTGCACCATACGGCGCACTTATTACAAAAGCAATACACTTTAAACACACTTATCGCGAGTATGTTGGTGTTGATGCGAGCGCTGCAAACCTAATGCGCCCTGCAATATATGGCAGTTATCATCACATCACCGTGCTTGGTAAAGAAGAAGCTAAGGCTGACGCAACATACGATATAGTAGGTTCTTTGTGCGAAAACTGCGATAAATTTGCCGTTCAACGCGCGCTTCCAACCATTGATATTGGCGACTATTTGTACATTCACGAAGCGGGGGCTCACGGTCACGCAATGGGTTACAACTACAACGGCAAGCTTCGTAGCGCCGAACTTATGCTTAAAAAAGACGGTTCAGTTGCGCTAATCCGCCGTGCAGAAACCCCAGCAGACTACTTTGCAACGCTTGATATGTACGATGAATTTAAATAAAATAATAACTTTACGTTTAAAAATTAATCCTTTTTGTTAGTATTCAATTAACATTGGGCTAGCGTTTTCACAACGTTCACATTAATAAGTTATTATAACAACGTTATAAATTGTAATATTTTGCCATTATTTTAAAATTTTGGCGGTTTGTTACTTGCTATTTCGTTCATAATATGGTATAATTAAAAAAACTTTAAATAGGAGAATATTTAATATGACAAATAATCAATATGTTTTGGACTTCGTAAAAAAATATACTGATCTTATGTGCCCAGACCAAGTTGTTTGGATTGACGGCAGCAAAGCTCAACTAAAAGAGCTAACAGCTGAAGCAATCTCTACTGGTGAGGTTCTTAAGTTAAACAGTAAATTGCTTCCAGGTTGCTTGTATCACCGTACTGCTGTTAACGACGTAGCTCGTGTAGAAGGTCGTACTTTCATCTGTAGTAGTGAAGAAACCAACTGTGGCCCAACCAACAACTGGATGGCTCCAGCAGATGCTTACGCAAAGCTAGACGCTATTTCTAATGGTTGCATGAAGGGCAGAACAATGTATGTTATCCCATTCAGTATGGGTAAAATCGGTTCACCATTTGCTAAATATGGTGTAGAAATTACAGATAGTATTTATGTTGTACTAAACATGAACATCATGACACGTGTAGGCGCTAAAGTTTTCACTAAACTAGGCGACAGCAACGATTTCGTTCGTGGTATTCATAGTAAAGTTCAATTGAACGATGCAGACCGTTACATCTGCCAATTCCCAGAAGATAACACAATTTACTCAGTAAACAGTGGTTACGGCGGAAACGTACTACTAGGCAAAAAATGTTTTGCTCTACGTATCGCATCATACCAAGGTTGGAAAGAAGGCTGGATGGCTGAACATATGCTTATCCTAGGCGTAGAAAAACCAGCTGCTGACGGCTCAGTTGAGACAAAATATCTTGCTGCTGCATTCCCATCAGCTTGTGGAAAAACAAACTTGGCTATGCTTATCCCACCAGAATCATACACAGCTAAAGGCTACAAAGTATTCTGCGTAGGTGATGATATCGCTTGGATCAGACGTGGTAGAGGTGGCAAACTATATGCTATCAACCCAGAAAACGGTTTCTTCGGTGTTGCACCAGGAACTAACGTTAAATCAAATCCAAATGCGCTAACAAGCACACAAAAAGGCACAATCTTTACCAACGTTGTATACGTACCACAAACAAAAACAGTTTGGTGGGAAGGTCTAGATAAAAATCCTCCAAAGAAAGCAATTGACTGGAAAGGCAACCCTTGGACACCAACAACAGTTGACGCTAACGGCGCAGCAGTTAAAGGTGCACATCCAAACAGCAGATTTACATCCCCTGCACGTAACTGCCCATGCATCTCTCCAGAATTTGAAAACCGTAAAGGTGTACCACTAACAGCTATCGTATTCGGTGGAAGACGCGCTAAAGCAGCTCCATTGGTATATCAAGCACGTGATTGGAAACACGGTGTATTCGTAGGTGCTATTATGGCATCAGAAACAACCGCTGCTGCAGCTGGTGCTGTTGGTGTTGTTAGACACGATCCAATGGCTATGCTTCCATTCTGTGGATACCATATGGGTGACTACTTCCAACACTGGCTTGACATTGGTAAAAAATGTAAAGCTGGCGCACCAAAGATCTTTAACGTTAACTGGTTCCGTACAGACGACAACGGCAAGTTCATCTGGCCTGGTTTCGGCGACAACATGCGTGTACTAGATTGGATCTTAAAACGTTGTGATGATACAGTTGATGCAGTAGAAACACCAATCGGTTTCCTACCAAAAGCTGAAGACATCGATCTAGAAGGTCTTGATTTCTCAATTGAAGATTTGAAAACAATCCTAGACGTAGACAAAGCTACTTGGTTAGCTGAAGTTGCTGATATCGCAGAATTCTTCAAGAAATTCGGTGACAGACTTCCAAAACAACTAACAAAAGAGCTAAAAACTTTGCGCACAAACCTAAAAAAGGCTTAATCGCAAGTTAATAACTTAAATTTAAAGAGTGTAATGAAATTTTCATTGCACTCTTTTTTAAAAGCACTGCAATTTTGTGGTGCTTTTAAAGTAATAAGTATTAGTTAATAGTGAATAAGTGTGGATTTGTGATGATATGTGAAAAATATTAATTACTAATTTATCCTACAGGGATTGCGGGTGGCGTGGACTGACACGCCTTACAATTTCATTTTAATTACAAGTAAAAATGCGTAGTTTGCGTGTATAACAAACAAATGCCCGCTTGACCAAAGATTAGTGTACTAAACGTACTCGATTCTTTGGGCAAGCGGGTATTTGTGCAGTTATGTGCGTAAAATACGCGTTTTTATTTACTTAGTATATTGCAAAAAAACCTTACAACTGGCTTTAATACCTTTGGGCAATTGATACAAACAAACTTCATTGGACTCCTCCCGATTAGTTTATTATATGTATCAATTTATGTTGATGTTACAAAATTATGCCTTTAATATGGCAACTGTTTTTGCTGGGTCTGCTGACTTGTACACAGCTGAACCCGCAACCAATATACTTACGCCCGCCTCTTTTATGCGTTTTGCGTTTTCTTCACCAACGCCACCGTCAATTTCAATTTGAACATTTAAGTTGTTTTCTGCAATGAAAGTTGCAACCTCACGCACTTTATCTAGGCTCTCTTCAATAAACTTTTGTCCGCCGTGCCCCGCATATACGCTCATTATGCAAATAATATCGCAATATTGCAATAGGTGTTTGTGGTCTGCAAATGGTATGTTAGGATTCAATACAATTCCGCACTTTACTCCCGCGCTTTTGATGTCTTGCAACAACTTTTTCGCATCTTTACTTGCTTCTGGGTGGAACGTTAAATAATCTGCGCCCGCTTTTATAAAGTCTTCAGCATATCGCTCTGGCTCAACTATCATAAGATGCACATCTAGTGGAAGTGGACTTATTTTTTTAATAGCTGCTATCATTGGCATTCCAAATGTCAAATTTTTTACAAAAACTCCGTCCATTACATCGCAATGCACTAGGTCTGCGCCCCAGTCTGCTAGAATTTTTACACTATTTTCCATATTTACAAAATCACCCGATAAGATACTTGGTGATACCATTGTTTTTGCCATAATTGCCTCCTTATTCGTACTTTTTCTTTTCGTTTTCTTTTAATTCTGTGTATATTGTCTTGTAACGCTCATATCGCGCTTTGTTTATTGTACCCTCTTCAACCGCTTTTTTTATCGCACAATTCGGTTCGTTTATGTGTTCGCAACCTCTGTAAGCACATTCGTGTTGCAGTTTGCAAAAATCATCATAATATAGTCGCAACTCGCGTGACTCTATATTCATAAGTTCCAACATAGAAAATCCACAAGTATCCAACACTTGCCCACCAAATGCTTCCATTATTTCAATGTGCCTTGTGGTGTTTTTACCGCGCAATATCTTTTCAGATAGTTCGCCCGTTTCAAGGTCTAATCCCAACAATTTATTCAACAAACTTGACTTGCCTACTGCACTTTGTCCCGCAAGCGTCACCGTTCTATCGTTTATTATTGGCTCAAATACTTCCATTCCGTTGCCGTTTAAACTAGATATTGCAAAGCACTCCACTATATCTTTATATTGCACGAACACTTTTTCAATGTCTTCTGCACTTGCAAGGTCACTTTTATTGTAGCAGAGATATGGCTTTATTCCCTCCGCAAAACAGTTGATAATTACCTTATCCACCAACAATAAGTCGGGCACTGGCTCTTTTGCAACCACTATTATCGCAGTATCCACATTGGCTACATAGGGTCTTGTTAACACCGTCTTGCGAGGCTCAACACTTTCTATTATTGCAAATGGTCTGTCTTCAACAAACTCCACATAGTCACCTACATAGATTTCTTGGCTCAGTCTAATTTTTCCGCGTGCGTGCGCCTTGTAAAGTTTGCCTGCGCTCTTTACAATAAATCTTCCGCCTACGGCTTTTATAACTTGCCCGCGTTTAACGACACTTTTGTTGCCTTTTGCCATTTAGCCCCCTATATGTTTACGGCGCAATTGTCCACACGCTCCGTCAATATCGCTACCCATACTACGCCTTATGGTTACCGAAACATTGTTTTCTTCCAACACTTCAACAAACCTTGCAACGGTGTCGCGGTCTGCTGGAGGTAGCCCTTTTTCTTTTACATAATTTAGCCTAATTAGGTTTATGTGACAACACACACCGCGCACTAACTTTACAAGTTCTAACGCGCTTTCTTCATCACTATTAACGCCGTCAACCATTGCATATTCAAATATAAGCCTACGGCGCGTCTTCTCAAAATAATATTTAGCCGCACTCATTATTGCAATTACATTGTATTTTGCATTCATAGGAATAAGCTGTTTTCTTTTATCATTGGTTGGTGCGTGTAAAGAAATTGTCATTGTAACGGCTAGCCCACTGTTTGCAAGCTCACGCATCTTATCCACTATACCAACAGTTGATAATGACACATTTCTTAGGCTGATATTTATGCCTTCTGGTGCAGAAACCAACTGTAAAAATTTAATTACATTGTCATAATTATCAAGTGGCTCACCACTGCCCATAAGCACTACATTTGTAACTGCGCGCTTTTCTGGAGTGCCTCCATTTAACCTATTTGCAAGCAACACTTGCCCCAAAATTTCTCCCGCAGTAAGATTTCTAACTAGCCCACCTATTCCACTTGCGCAAAACTGACAACCCATTCTGCAACCAACTTGCGTTGATACACACAATGTGTCACCATATCCGTGTGGCATATAAACGCCCTCAATTATGTTGCCGTCTGACAGTTCATATAGATATTTTTTTGTGCCGTCTTTACTGCAAAATTCCTTGTACACTTTAACCGCTGTTGCCGCATACTCCGCTGACACCGCTTCCACCATTGCTTTGGGAAGATTGGTTGCTTCGCTGTACTCTTTATTTCTAACCGCCATATCAAAAAGTTGCTTTGCCCTAAATTTGGGAAGCTTCATTTCCAACACCTTTTCGGTTAATTCTGCAAGTGAAAACTCTTGTAAACTTATCATTATATCCTCTTTAGTCGCGCTATATAGAAACCGTCTAAGCCCTCGTTATTTGGCAAAAACTGTATTTCTCCGCTGTTGTCATATGGCAATGGAATTGTATCTAACTGGAATGCAATTTCGCTGCTAGCCAAAAACTCGCTCACCACATTTTTGTTTTCTTGTGGAAGAATTGTACAAGTGGAATAAATCAATATTCCGCCCTTTTTAACATACTTGCTTGCTACACTAAGTAGACGCTTTTGTATCCCAACAAGGCTACTTATGTCACCCAAAGAGCGCTTTAGTGCAATATCACGCCTTTTAGTAAGCACGCCTAAACCAGAACAAGGTGCGTCAATTAACACAACATCAAACTTTTCTGCCCATTCCTTTTTGTATGCGGTGCCGTCTTTTACAACAGCGTTTACAAATGTATCCATACGCTTTGCATAGCCCTTAATGAGTTCTACTCTGTGGGGGTGAACATCGCACGCAACTACACTTGCGCCAAGCTCTGCAGCATAAACCGCTTTGCCACCTGGTGCAGAACACACATCTAGCATACTTTTACCCAAAACGTCGCCCATAGCCTTAATTGCAAATGTTGATGTCAACGATTGATAGGTTAGCATACCACGTTCATATAGGTTTTTAACGCTTTCAATATTTCTTGTGAAGTATCCAGTTAATGTTTCTTCGGCATCGGGAGAAAGTTTTAAAAACTTTTCGCTATCCATTTTTGAAGACAATCTGATGTGCTCTTCAATGCGAGGTTCTGCCGACAAAATTTTGTCATATTGTGCAGGATACACCCTTCTTACCTCATTTATTAGCCATTGTGGCAAGTTGTATTTAACTTCTAAATACCTTGGTTCGCCCTTTTTAGGCATAGTAAATTCTTTGCGACAAATCTTTTTTAGTATCGCATTTACGAAACCTTTTTGTTGTTTTTTGCCCAATTCTTCAACTAAACTGACGCTTTCATTTACTATTGCATATTGTGGCACATTTAAATGAAGCAATGCGTACGTTGCTTGCAACATAACAACCTTTATTGCGGGGCGGGGCATATTTTGTATTAGTTGATGCAATATATATTCGCATTCAAAATAATGTTCAATTGTGCCATATACTATTTTTGTAACTAGCGCCCTATCAATTCCGTCGTTGATTTTTTGCATAGCGATATTTATATATGCTTCATTTGCAACTATGTCCATCAATACTTCGTGGCTTTCTTTTAAATAACTCATTCCCACATTGTTCCTTTTTCTATTGTTTTGCCGCGCAAATATGATGCTATATCCATAGCCTTTGCGCCTTCACCTTGTAGTTCTAATATGCTTAAAGCGGAATCCGCTGTTTTTATTGCAACTGTTTTTTTGTCGGATAACACCACTGTGCCACACTCCTCTTTGCCGCTATATTCAATTTGAACCGCACGCAAAACTTTAATCTTGCCATTTGGAGTGCCACAAAAAGCTGATGGCCAAGGATTCATCCCTCGTACAAAATTCACAAGCTCTTTTGAGGTTTTTGTGAAGTCTAATTGCCCGTCTTCTTTGCTGAATTTACTGCAAAATGTTGCTTCATTATGGTTCTGTTCAGTGAAGATTGCAGTGCCCGCTTCTATACTATCAAGCGCTTCCACTATACCTTCGCCACCCACAACTGCAAGCTTTGCCATACACTCTGCTATATTTTCTGTGCCGTCTAGTTGGATACTTTTTGTTAAAATAATATCCCCACTATCAACCGCTTTTGCTGTTTGCATAACCGTTACGCCAACAACTTCTTCACCCGCAAGCAACGCACATTGTACGGGAGATGCTCCGCGATACTTTGGCAATATTGAGCCGTGTGCATTGATAACTCCGTGCTTGCATAAACCCAAAATTTCATCACTTAAAATTTGACCATATGCCGCAGTTACCATTATATCTGCGTTTAATGCTGTAAGTTCCGCAACACCTTCTTTACTTATTTTGTCGTATTGCAACACCTTTAATCCCGCATCTTCTGCGCAAACTTTTACTGGTGGAGCTTGCAATTTCTTCTTGCGTCCGCTAGCTTTGTCCGGCTGCGTTACAACCGCCACAACTTCGTGCGCACTGCCTAATATTTTCTGCAATACTGGTACTGCAAAATCGGGTGTGCCTAAAAATATTACTCTCATTTACCACCCTCTACCTTTCTATCTATAAACAACTTGCCTTGCAAGTGATCACATTCGTGGCATATTATACGTGCAAGCCAGCCTTCTGCTATCATTTCAATAGGGGTGCCCGTTCTGTCTTGATAATTAACCTTTAACTTTGTTGGCCTTTTTACTGCACAGTTCTTTTCAGCACTAACAGATAAACAACCCTCAACTGCAACCTCTTCACCTTCGGTTTCACTTATAATTGGATTGATTAATTCGTATAGTTTTTCTTCATGATAAACTAACACCGCGCTCTTCAATATTCCAACTTGTTGAGCTGCTATGCCACAACCGTCTGCCTTGAACATAGTTTCTTTCATATCATCTAGCAAAATGCCCAATCTTGCATCAAAACTGGTCACAATACGCGCATTTTTTCTCAATACGGCGTCGCCTTCTTTTGTTATATTTCTTATTGCCATAACTTGCCTCCGTTGTATTTACATCATATGTTGTGGATTTATCTCCACAAAACTTGACACATCTTTGTTTGTTGCACGTGCTTCATTATAAATCGCATCCATAACTTCTTGCGGGATATCTACATTCAACCATATTACTATTTGGAATCTATAGTTAGTTTGCATACGCTTGATTGGCGCCCGCATAGGTTGCATACGTATTATTGCATTGCCATACTTGTTGCGAACCTTGTTTAATCGCTCATACATTTCACGCGTTGCCACCATAACTTTGTCATCATCTTTTGATACAAGCAAGATACGCACAATTTTTGTAAATGGCGGAAACTTAGTAACTTCGCGCGTGTTGATTTCTTTTTCAAAAAATCCAACATAATCATATCGCTTTGCATAGTCGAACACAAAGTGCTTGGGATTACTTGTCTGCATAACAACTCTTCCGCTCTTTTGCTCTCTGCCCGCTCTACCCGCAACTTGCGTTATCAACTGAAAAGTGCGCTCATTACTTCTATAGTCCGTAAAGTAAAGTGATAGGTCTGCATCTAATATACCAACTAGCGTTACATTTTTAAAGTCATGCCCTTTGGCTATCATTTGCGTGCCAACTAAAATATCCGCATCGCCGCTGCTAAAGGCTTGCAATATATCTATATAGCTGGATTTTGTATTTGTAGTGTCATTATCCATACGCAACACCCGTGCTTCAGGGAACAACCTTGCAATCTCACTTACCACCTTTTCGGTACCCACTTTGCCCTCTTTAAGTCCCTTAAATCCGCATATTGGGCAATCATCTATTGCATTAAACTGCTTGCCACAGTAGTGGCATTTTAGTCTATTTTCTTCCTTATGATATGTAAGTGACACATCGCAATCGGGGCACTTTGCAACCCAACCACAACTTTTGCATCGCAAGAATGAAGCGTATCCTCTGCGGTTTAAATATATCATAATTTGATTTTTATCCGCTAAGGTGCTCTCAATTGCACGCAACAACTCTTTGCTAAAAATTGAGAAGTTGCCTTGCCTAAGTTCGCTTCTCATATCAACCACATCAATTGTTGGCATAGCGCGTTTATTGACTCTATTTTCTAGCTTTACAAGATTGTATTCACCCTTAACTGCACTATTATATGTGTCAACTGAAGGTGTTGCACTGCCAAGTATTAGCTTTGCACTATTGTACTTTGCCCTAAAACTTGCCACATCTACCGTAAAATATCTGGGATTGCTTTCGCTTACATAACTGCTGTCGTGCTCTTCATCTATAATAATAGCACCCACATTTTGTACTGGTGCAAATATTGCAGAACGCGCACCAAGTGCAACCTTGCTTTCTCCGCGTTGTAGCCTACGCCACTCATCAAATCGCTCGCCGTCTGATAATCCACTATGCAGTAAACTAACTTGATTGTGGAACCTATTTCTAAATACGCCCAACATCTGCGGTGTAAGTGAAATTTCTGGCACCAACATTATTGCAGTTTTACCGCTTTGCAACATCTGTTCAATAATAGTCATATAAACTTCTGTTTTGCCAGAACCCGTAACACCGTGCAAAAGATGCGTCATTTTGTCGCCATTTACTATGGTGTCAACCGCATTTTGTTGATCTTCTGTTAAAACAATGTGTTTCTTTTCTATATTAATGCTATATGGCACACGCCCAACTTCAATGGATTCGCTTATTATATAGCCCATTTCGATGAGCTTTTTTGTAGCTCCCGCATTAAATTCGCTGTTAATAGTTGACTCATATTCGCCGTCAACTTCACTGAGCCTTGCTATAATTCCGCGCTGCGCAACTGCGTTTGCTTTTATGGATAGCAGCATATCTTCTACACTAATATCCCTATTAATTGTAAGATAATTCTTTTTGAGAACCTTTATTCTGCCACCCCTCAACTTGCTAGGGATAAACAACCTAAGCGAATCAATGTATCGTAAATTGACTGTTTTTAAGTGGTTTGCTAGCGCTATCATTTCGGGGGATATAGCAGTAAAGTCATCTAAAACCTTAATAATATCTTTGGTTTCACGATGACTTTCGGTTTTTGTTCCCATCACAAAGCCCTCAATTTGCCTATGACCAAATGGCACTAGCACCCTACTTCCAACCGCAATTGGCGTGGCGCTACTGTAGTCAAATACTTTATCCACTTCGGAATTACTAATATCAACTATTACTTGGTATATCATTAAAGCTCTGCTATGGTGTCTAGTATAATGTCCGCAAGTTCTACTTTTGACATCTTTTCTAGCGCTGTTATTCTGCCGTCGCTAGTAATTAGCGTGGCTATGTTTGTATCTACATTGAACCCTGCACCCTCTTGAGTCACGTCATTTGCCACAATTAAATCGGCATTTTTCGACTGCAATTTGCGGTGCGCATTTTCCATAAGTTCGTGTGTTTCTGCTGCGAACACAACTAACTTTTTATCGCCTTTTTTAGCCCCAACTGCTCGCGCAATATCGGGATTTTTAACTAATTCTAGCGTTAAATTTTCTGATTTTATCTTTAGTGGTGAATAATTTTTCACCTTGTAATCTGCGGGGGCTGCCGCCTTTATTATAACCTCACTATCACCCAAATTGTCCATAACTGCTTGGAACATATCTTGAGTGGTGCTTATTTTTACTATATTTGCACCTTCTGGAAGTGGCACGCTTACGCTACCAACCACCATTGTGACTTCTGCCCCACGATTAAGTGCACACTCTGCAAGCGCTACACCCATTTTTCCGCTACTGTGGTTTGTTATATATCTAACTCCATCAATTGGCTCTTTTGTTGCTCCCGCTGTAATTAGCACCCTTTTGCCCCTAAAATCAGGGCAAGGTGTTAGCATATTATCAATACACTGAACTATATTTTCGGGCTCTGCCATTTTACCTTTGCCAACATCACCGCAAGCAAGTAGACCCTCAATTGGCTCTATAAAAATACATCCACGCTCTTTTAATATTGCCATATTTTTTTGGCACGCCTCACTGTTAAACATATTTGTGTTCATTGCGGGGGCGATTATTATTGGCGCTTTTGTTGCCATTATTGTGGTGGTCAACATATCATCTGCTATGCCTTCTGCTATTTTTGCAATTACATTTGCCGTTGCTGGCGCAATCACAAAAGCATCAGCAAGCTTTGCATAACTGATGTGCTCAACCTCATATGAACGCTCTTTGTCAAACATATCTGTTACAACTCGGTGTTCACTGAGAGTTTCTAATGTAAGCGGGGTGATAAACTCGGTGGCGTTCTGCGTCATTATTACGCGCACTTTATAGTTCAGCTTTTTAAGTCTGCTGACTATTTCGCACGCCTTATAACTAGCTATTCCACCAGTTATCCCCAATATAACAGTGCGTTTCATACTACTAAAGTATAATTTTTATATCACCGTTATAGATTTCTTTTGCTGCAAATGAAACCGCTTTTTCTCCGTTTGTAAGTTGTTCGCTGTCTTCAAGAGCCAAAATTTCTTTGGTTCTTTTTGCAACTGCTACTACTAATGCGTAACGGCAAGGTGCCTTTTGTACTAGTTTGTCGATTGGTGGATCTATCATCATAATGTTTCAGTCTCCTTTAACTGTTTAATGTGAAAAAATTTTCTACTAATTCTTGATTGTTTGCTAGCGCACATCGCTGTGCTTTTATTATGCCGATTACATTTTGTACGCAATCGTCTAAATCATCATTGATACTCACATATGAATAATCCTTCATACAAGTATACTCGCGCTTTGCTATTTTTAGCCTTAATTGCTTAGACTCTTCTGTTTCTGTGCCCCTTGTGTTCAATCTGCGGGCAAGTTCAGCATAGCTACTTGGTGTTATAAATATGAAACACGCTTCTGGGAATACCTTGCGAATATTTTCAGCCCCGTTTGTTTCAATTTCAAGCACAACATCGTATCCGTCATTCAATAGCTTTTGAACTGGGGCTTTAGGTGTGCCATATTTGTTCTTGAATTTTGCAACATACTCTAAAAATTCATCATTTTGAACCATATCTGCAAATTCTTCTTGTGTTTTGAAATAATAATGTAGTCCGTCTATTTCACCTGGACGAGGGTCGCGCGTGGTGACTGATGTTGACACCGCAATGTTATCCACAACTTGTATGACGCGGTCTAACACCGTGCCTTTACCCGCGCCTGATGGTCCTGATAATACAAATAATAATCCTCTTCTGCCCACGATGCTACTCCTTGACTACTCAATATTTTGCACTTGTTCCCTAATCATTTCTACTATGTTTTTAAGGAGCAATACTTCTTTTGTAATGATACTGTTATTGGATTTACTGCCGATAGTGTTTACTTCTCGGTTTGTTTCTTGCGTCAAGAAATCAAGCTTTTTGCCCATTGCGCCACCCGCAGAAAATATCTCGTTGTAATGCGCTATGTGCCCGTTGAGCCTTGTTATTTCTTCATCTATATTGCATTTATCTGCATAAAAAGCCACTTCATTTGCAAGTTTTTGCTCGTCTAACGTAACATCACCGAGCACCTCTTGTATGCGCTCAATCATCTTTTCTCTGTGCTCAATTTGCACATTTGGAGCTTGAACTGCTATGCGATTAACGCCGTTTTGTATATCAATTAGCTTCAATTTTAAGTCTGCCACTAATCGTGCACCCTCTGCGCCACGCATTTTTACAAGAGCCACAACCGCCTTCTGTGCTGCTTCAACCACAACCTTTTGAATTTCATTTTCGTCGTCAGTATCTGCAACAATCTTTACAACATCGGGAACCTTTAATATTTCTGCAACACCTAAATTGTCACTAAATCCCTTTGCTGCAAGTTGTAATGATGCATTGATATATTGCTGAACCAAGTCATAATCTATACTGATTACTGCTTTGCTTTCTCTGTTATCCTCATAATTTACATAAGCATCAATATGTCCCCTTGTACAAGAAGCCGATATCGCTTTTTTTATACTATCTTCAACAAATTGAAACCCGCGTGGAAGCTTAATTGATAAGTCTAAAAACCTATGATTAACAGATTTTAATTCAACAGTCGCTTTTCTGCCACCTAATTCTGCTTCACCTTTGCCGTAGCCAGTCATGCTGTTCATACTATTTCTCCAGTAATTTAAAGAGCTCATCTGCCTTAACACAAAGCAACTCTCGTTTTTCATTTTGTAGTGCATATGCACCTTTTGTTGCAACTATCTTGCCGATTACCGTTGCATTTATATCTTCATTTTTACACTTTGCTATAATTGCATCTGGGTCGGGCGTAGTTATTAATAAACTTCCGCTAGATATCAGCCCATATATATTTATGCCAAGATGATTGCATATCTTTTGAGATATATCAAGTTTTGGGATACTATCAACGCTAATTTCAGCACCCAAACTAGAACTTTGACAAATTTCTGCTAGTGCACCATATATGCCGCCTTCGGTGATATCGTGCATTGTGCGTGCCTTACAACTTGTGGCAATGCGTGCGTCTTTTGCTATGCTAGTTTTTTTAGATAGTCCTTTTGCGAATAACAATTCTTGCTCAGTTAACACATCTTTTAACATATTTTCATATTGTGTTGCAAGGATTGCTGTGCCTTCTAACGCGATATGTTTGGTTATTATAATGCTGTCACCCACAACTAAATTTGTAGTCTGCAAATGATTTTCTGCTATCCCTAACGCGGTTACTGTAACCACTGGACGCACAACTGCATCTGTAAATTCAGTGTGACCGCCGATAATTTCTGCCCCGATTTCAACCGCTTTTGCGTTTGCACATTCCATTATCTCACCCACTTGTTCAGCCGTTGCGGAAGTTGGCATCAATATTGTCAATGATAGCGCCATTGGTACTCCGCCACTTGCATAAATATCGTTTGTTGCAACTGTTATTGCCAAACTGCCGATATCTGCAACCTCTGCTGTAATTGGGTCAGTGGATATTAAAATAATTTTATCTGTTGATAGCGAAGCACAATCTTCACCTAGCCCCGCACCAACCACAACTTCGGGTCTGAAATGCGTGACTTTTGATAATACTTCTTTAATTAATTCGTTATTAAGTAACTTACCAACTCTCATATAGTATATTATAACACAACTTAACAACTCTTGTATATAATTATTAAGTTCTTTATTTAAAATATTTTATTTTAGTCAAATGAAAAAGTAAATTCCACAGTGGACAAAAAAATGGTGTTTACTTTTTCACTAAATTCCAGTAGAATTAAGTTATGCACTGTTTTGGTTAAAAATATTAATTTCGGAGGT
>JAWXUT010000065.1:0-9923 GCA_044426075.1 Bacillota bacterium | reverse complement strand
TGAATAAAAATGAACAAATTGATTATTTGGTAGAATTGTTAGAGCGAAATAAGCCGCAGGAAGTTTTTGACGAAATAAGTAAAAACGAACATGGTATATTTGGGGCATTGAATTATTTGCATGATAAGCAAGGAGCTGTTATATCCAAGGATATTTGTGGTGCATTGAAAATTAGTTCAGCCCGTATGGCAATTTTGTTGAAAAAAATGATAGCTAAGGGATTGGTAGAGAAACGCAATTCAAAGGAGGATGCTCGTGCAGTACTTATTTCACTTACTGAAAAAGGTGAAATGGTATGTGCGAATATAAAAGAAAACCTTCGTTTGAAGGCTGAAAGGCTGTTGGATGAATTGGGATTAGAAAGTATAGAGCGTCATTTTGAGGACATGAATAAGATAAAAGTTATTATGCAAGACAATTCGATATTTGATGAGGAAGGAATAGATGATTAAAATATTAAAAAACTGTACTTACGTTGAAGTCATACTTATTTTTGTTATTTTAATATTTACATTATGTCAAACTTATCTTGATTTATTGTTACCAGATTATATGGCAGAAATTACATTATTAGTACAAGCAGAAACAGATTCAATGAGTGCTATATATAGCAGGGTTGCACAATGAACTACTGGCTAAAAAAGGTTTTTATTCTGAGTTGTATAACGCTCAATTTTATAATAATTAATTCTACAAATTATATTAAAAGTTATAGCGTATAGTAATGTAATATTGATAAAAAACAATATTAAGTGGTAGCATTGTGTGATACTTGTTTTTCACACAAAAGTAATCAAATTTAATTTAGGAGGGTTGTTATGACAAAAACAACAAATAACTATTTAGTCACTGAAAAAATCACAAAATTGATGCTTAAATTTAGCGTTCCCTGCACATTGTCTTTACTGGTCGCATCGCTTTATAGCATCGTAGACCAAATTTTTATCGGGAATGGTATTGGTTATATCGCCAACGGTGCAACCAACGTTGTATTCCCAATGACGATGCTCGTTTTTTCCGCTTCTTTAATGCTTGGTGACGGAGCTGCTGCTTTTTTAAGTCTTTGTTCAGGCAAAAATGATACGGAAAGTTCCCATAAGGGTGTTGGAAACGCACTTTTGCTTTCGATTTTATCGGGATTAATACTCACTGCTCTGTTTGCACTGTTTAGAGATCAATTACTGGGAATATTTGGTGCAACAGAGGCAAACTTGGCTTATGCGCAAGAGTATTTTAATTACTTGCTTAT
Source organism: Bacillota bacterium (assembly GCA_044426075.1). Lineage (GTDB taxonomy): Bacteria > Bacillota > Clostridia > Christensenellales > DTU072 > JAWXUT01. The sequence goes on along the minus strand of JAWXUT010000065.1, from coordinate 8,674 downwards.
TGGCTTCCCTTTTTACACCGTTGGCACAACGCTAAACTCTATTATTAGAGCAGATGGTAGTCCACAAGTTTCCATGAAGACCATGCTGATTGGTTGTCTTTTTAATGTGATTTTAGATCCTCTTTTTATCTTTGTATTCAATTGGGGAATGATGGGCGCGGCTCTTGCAACAGTTTTTGGACAAATTGCTACAGCTGTTCTTGCACTGCTTTATCTTAGAAACACAAAATCTTTCAAACTTTCAAAAAGTAGTTTTAAACTCAGCGGTACAATTTTAAAGAAAACCTTGCCACTTGGTATAACAAGTTTCTTGACACAATTTTCAATCGTGCTTATTGTGGTTGCTTTAAACAATGTTATGGTTATATATGGCGCAGATACTAAATATGGTTCAGATATTCCACTTGCTGTTATAGGCATCGTAATGAAGGTGTTCCAAATAGTTGTTTCCATAGTCGTTGGCATTTCGGTTGGATCACAACCAATTATTGGCTTTAACTATGGTGTTGGTAAATTTGCTCGTGTACGAGAACTTTATAAAAAAATAATTATTGCTGAACTTGTTGTCGGCGTGCTTGCTATGATTGCTTTTGAATGTTTCCCTGTACAAGTAATCTCTATTTTCGGTAGCGAAAGTGATTTGTATAATGAATTTGCAATTATCGTTTTTAGAATTTTCTTATCAACAATTATTTTATGTTGCGTTCAAAAAGCATCTAGCATTTTCTTGCAAGCACTTGGAAAACCTGTGTTATCTTTGGGAATGTCATTGCTTCGTGATTTCGTTTTGCTAGTACCACTAATTCTCATCCTTCCATACTATAATGGATTAATAGCTGTACTTTACTCAGCACCTATTGCAGATGTAATATCATTGGTTGTTGTTATTTTTGTAATGAAAAAAGTTTTAAGCGAATTGAAAACTGCCGAAAGCGAGATTGTGACAACTGAAACTTTGTCTTGACACCAAGATGTGACAGGCATTATAATAAAAAGTGAAAGAAAGGAGTAGTGGTGATGGAAAGAACTTTGAAGCAGTAATGAATTTATTATCTGCCCAAACAATGAAAGATGGAGAACTATTTATCTTGCTGAAAGGTGGAAGTCATATATAATATAAAGTAAAAAATGGGGCTGTAATGAAATTCAATTTCATTACAGCCCCTTTCTGGGGTTAAAATTAAGCGTTAAAGACTAAAATAACTATAATTTGTAGGGGCGGAATCTGTCCGCCCGCATCCAAAACAACAAAGTTTCAACAATGTATCCACATTTTAACGAATATGAACATTAAGATTGTAGGGTGCGGTAGTCCCCTGCCGCCCGCATCCGCATTAAAATATTGATTTGGTTAAAATGTATTTAAATAAGTTTACATCGTGCTTTGCTTGATAATTTGAATGAAATTTGCCATAAAATAACCCAAAATTGAGACAAGGATGCGGGTGGCAGGGGACTGCCACGCCCTACAATACTATATTTATTCGCTTATATCACTGAAATCATTATACAAAAAAGGGAACTGCTTTTCTTTACAGCCCCATTTTGCATAAATTGATAGAAATATTTAGCTAAATAGGGTTAAAACTCTCAAAACCAAGGATTTGCATCACAGCTAAATTGTGTCATCGAGACAAAATTTTCAAACGAAGTGCGAAAATTTCAATTCTTCACTATTCACTAGAAAATAGAAAATTTTGGTGGGAATAAATAATTAATATTGAATAATTAATAATTGTGAATAGTCTGCTGACAGCATAAGGATTGCGGGCGTCAGAGGACTAACCCGTTGGGTTGAATGAATAATTAATATTGAATAATGGATTCAAAAAATAGTCTGCTGACAGCATAAGGATGCGGGCGTCAGAGGACTAACGCCCCTACGGGTCTACAGTTTTTTCATTACACAAATAACGGCGTTTGAGGGGTTTTGTTGGGGGGGGTCAAAGCGGGCAGATGTTTTTGATGAGATTTTGAGTATAAATAAAAGCATAAATAATGTTCAAATATTATAAAAGAATTTAAACTACCTATTGTAAAGTTTGCTAAATGGTGTTACAATAATGACAAAAGAAATTGTTGTTACAGCAAATGAAAGGCATGGAGGGTATGGCATTATGAAAAAGAAAGCATTTGGAATTTTTATAGTAGCGATAATGGTAGTATTGAGTCTCGGCGTAGTTATATCTGACGATAGCAGTGCAGTTGTTTCGTCTAATATTACTAACGTACAAAGCACGGAGGCGGTGCAATTGTCTACGAGTGTGGATGATCTTGATATACCAGATACCTTAACTAGAAAGCCACTTGACGCGTTAACAATTTGGTATCCTGCTAATTATTATCTTAGTCAAGATTGGATAGGCAGTTCTGCTTTAGTGGGTTCAATAAATATACTTTCTGGCAATAACGGCACAGTACATACAGTATATCTTGATTTATGCGGACACAGTATATCGGTTGCAAGTGGATCACCTGTTATTAAGGTTAGCAGCGGATATTTGGTTGTGTATGATAGCGTAGGTGGCGGTTGTATAATTGGTGCAAATTCAAGTTATAGCCTTGGCGGAGGCGGAGTTTATGTTTCTGCTAACGGCGACTTTAGGTTGTATGACGGCGCGACAATTACCGGAAACACAACGCAATCAAGCTCATGTTTAGGCGGTGGCGTTTGTAATGACGGAACTTTTTATATGTATGGTGGCACAATTAGCGATAATAGTTGTGGTGGTTCAGGCGGTGGCGTATATAACAACGGCACTTTCTAAATGAGGGGTGGTACTATTAGTGGAAACACGGCGGGTACTGGCTATTATGGTTCGGGTGTTTATAACGCGGGAACTTTTAATATGAGTGGCGGAACTATTAGCGGAAACATTTCTTCGGCTGGTGGTGGCGGTGTTTCTAATGTTGGAACAATGACAATGAGCGGCGGTACTATTAGCGGAAATACATCTTCATCTAGTGGCGGTGGTATTTTAAATTCTGGCGTGTTGGAAGTTAGTGGCGGTTCTATTACTAATAATACTACAGGCGGAAACGGCGGCGGAATTTCTATGTCGGGTGATAGTGCGATTGTTACGCTAAGCGGAACGGTTAGCATAACTGGTAACATTGCAGGCGGAAGCGGCGGCGGTATTTATTGCAATAAAGAAACACTTTGCATTGAAGGCGCTGTTAGTATAATTAACAACCTTTCGGGTGCGGGTGTAAGCAACATTTATATTGTTGATGGTCAAGCGATTACGGTTACAGGCGATATTACGGGGCAAATTGGTGTTGCGTATGAGGCGGGCTCTGGCGTTATAGCTGTGGCAGATTACGGATACACAATAACTGACGAGGTTACGGCAGTGTTCAGCCCAGATAATACTAAATATTATGCAGTTTTGAATGCGGAAGGAAGCACAATTACTTTATATAATGAAGACGACATTGTAACTGAAACTAGCGAGAAAACTATTACATATGATACAGACGGATATAGTGTGTCTGACCTCATTGATATTGCAAGTTCATATAATGCAGAATATACGCTCACTACAACATCGGGTGAGGCGGTTTTGGACGGCGAAACTTTAAATGTAACCACTGTGGGAACTTTTGTTTTGAATGCGAAGGCGGCGGCAACTAGTACTACAACTGCTAAAAAATGGGAATTGACATTGACTGTTGAGCCTATGGAAGTTTATGTAAGCGGGATTGAAGCATTAAGTAGAGGCGTAAATGAAAACAATATTTATGTTGATCTTGATGAGTCAACGGGCGTAATAAAAGATGCTAACGGTGACGCAATCGATGGCATTTCTATCGACTTTAGTAGCGCATACGGTGTTATTGATGATGAATATTATTATAATGATGAAACATTGCTTGGTGACGAGGCACACAATAATTTTTCTGTTACGATAGAAAACATTAAACTTAGTGGCGAAAATAGTGCAAATTATGCAATCGCGTCAGTTGAAGCTACTGATGTTGATATCTATTCGGGATATCCACTTGTTTCGTGGGCAACAGTAAGCAACATTACATATGGCGACACAATGACCAATGATTCGCTACTTGGCGGAAAAGTTATAGTGTTCGACGGCGAAACAGAAGAATATATAACAGTTAGCGGTTCATTTGCGTGGGTGGAAACGCCAGTTTTAGAAAGCGTAGGTAGTTATTCATATGCGATACAATTTGTAGTTGATGAAAACGCTTCAAATTATAGTGCTATTGCAGATTATGTAGAAGATATTGAGCCACTAATTCACTATGTGAACTATGATATAAATGCTGATGCTGTGACTTTTAGTATTTCAGATAATGTGTTGGCATTAGATAGTTCAAGCGAACCTACAATTACAGCAAGCGCAAGCGGTGTAACTGTTGACGAGGCGGATTACACGATTCTATATTTTAAGGTTGACGATGGCGTAAAATATTATTCTTTTGACGCGGATAGTAATGGCGACGGAAGTTATGAAAATCCATATTTAATTGACACAAGCATAGCTGATTCATATCTAATTGGCGCGGAGCTATCGGAAAACTATCACCATAGCGGAACGGTTGAAAATACTGCAAAACAAATCGGTGTTTTGTATGTGGGCATCACGCCAGACGCTTATAGTGTAACATTTAATAATGCAAGTGGTGCGGAAATAACAAGTTTCACGATTGATGACAGTTATTTAAATTCAATTATCATTATGCCTGAATATGGTGGTGGCATTGGTTGGGTTAACGCAAAGGGCGTTTTCTATGAATTCGGAGACAGATATCCTCAAACTGCTTATGATGAAACATTTACTCTTGTAAGCGTGGCGGATAGTGTCACAATAAAAGGCACTGTTTCCGGCACGGACTTAGACGGCACAAGTGGCACTTTAGATGGCGTTATGGTTCAGCTTATGCAAGGCAGTGAAGTAATTGACACGATGATTACAGATAGTAACGGTGCATATTCATTTAGTGTTGCTGAGGGCAACTACACGCTTGTTGTTACAAGAAAATTGACGGGCTTAACCAATATTGTTTCTGTTATGGTTGATGCGACGGAAAGTTCTCAAAATGTTGATGTTACATTGCCAGAAACAAGGCAAAATGTTGTATTGGAAGTGGATTCGGGCTTTACGGGCATAACAGTAGACGGGCTAGATAGTCTTGTTCCAGAAGATGAAGAAAACACAATTACAGTTTCTGTTGATAGTGCTGAAACAAACGGCGTGGAACAAACGGCTATACTTGCACTAGCAGCTGAGAGCGGATACACCACAAGCAACGTAAAGCTATATTTTGACATCAATTTTACCGAGCAACCCTCATCTACAGAAGTTGCAATGACATCAATCGATTATAGTATTACTTTTATTATTCCACTTGCGGGAATTTATCAACATAAAGACACATACATTGTTTATGTTTATGATGACTATGGCAATGTGTATGAACTAGACACTAATAGTTACACTTGTGACGGCGAAACTTTGACCATTACAACTGACACGGCTGGCGTTTATGCACTTGCTTTTGTTACTACGATTGAAACCTTTGAAGGGGACGACAAAACTGAAACTTATAGTGCAAATGAAATTTCTTTATCGGATATGTTTGACGACAAAACAGTTGATATTAAAGATGCAACTTATACAATTGGCGAAAACTCAACAGGCGTGGGCTATATTGACGGCAATACATTGATTGTTGATAAGGTTGGCGACTTTGAAATTATAATCACAACTAAAGAAACCGCAACTGCATATAGTTATATAGGAGCCGCAACATTAACGGTTGACCCCGCTACAATTACGATTACAGATGTTTCGGGTGTTGATCGTGGATTGATTGAAGATAATGTAGTTGTAGACCTTAACACAACTGCTGCTAGCCTTGATGGTGCGATAGCTGGTGATGACGTTACATTAAACTTTGATAACGCATATGGCGCTATTGTTGCAAGTAAAGATTCAACTACATACTATTATGACTACGACCAAGATGCAAGTGCTTGGACTGAGCAAAAAGCAGACTTTTATGTTTTGATTGTTGGCGCTACCCTAGAGGGTTACGATAGTGCAAATTATGTGCTAGCGATTTCTTATACTGATGTTACTATTACAACATCAGAGCCATATATTGCATGGCCTACAGCTACTAGCATTTTGTATGGACAAGACCTTTCCGACTCAACCCTATACGGTGGAACAGTTGTTATATATGACGGTGGTAATTATGTTGAGTTCTCAACAGATGACTGCAACTTTGAGTGGGTTGACGAAGCAAACTATACAGATAACTTTAATAGTAAAGTATCAATAAGTGAACTTAGTGCGGGAAGTTATACGCAACAAGTAAAAGTTAGTATCAAAACTACTGCAAGTGGATATGATGCAGAATACAACACAGCCTTAGCAGCATACACTTATTACGTTACTTTTGAGATTGTTGCAGATGCCGTTGAGTTTGTTGTATCAGATAATATTTTTGAAATTGATAGTGTTATCACTTTATCCGATTTATCTATCGAGGCAAACACAAGCAGCGGTGCGGAAATAAGCGCTAGCGACTATGAGATTGTATTCTTTAAAGTTGACAATGGCGTTGTTTACTACTCTTTGTCTGGTTCAGTATACGGAGATGGCAGTTATGGTAACCCATACTTGCTAACTTCAGACAGTGAGGGCACATATCTAATTGGCGCATTATTTAGTTATTCTGATGGTGTGTACAATTATCACCACTCAGGTTCGGCTGACAGCACGGCAAAACAAATTGGTACACTTTATATTACCAACAGTTCTATTGCAACATATACTACAATTTTTATGGTTGATGACACTACAGAAACCGCAAAAACTGGAGTAATTAGTGGCGATATTCTTATCTTGCCTACGCTTGATTCTGCTAACTATATCGGTTGGGAATACGCTGGTGTAGTATATGATTTTGGTGCAAGATTTACACAACCTAGTAACAATGTAGTGTTTACTGCAGTTGCAGCACCTACTACATATGCGGTTAGCGGAACCGTTATAGGTTTGGCTTTGGGTGTAGATAGTGGTGACCCAACTGCAATAGGCGGTGTTGGTGTTGCGTTATATCAAGGTAGCGAACTTGTTGCAACAACTACAACGGATGCTACTGGCACATACACATTTAATGTTGCAGTGGGTAACTATTCTTTGGTTATCACAAGAACACAAGGTATCGAAAACATTATTACAAAATATCTATCAGTTGAGGACGACACAACTGTTGACACAATAGAAATTCCAAACATTCGCCAAAACACGGTTGTATCGGTTGATACGGGTGTTGGATCAGTTACGGTTGGTGGCATCAATGATCTTCACACCGATGAAGAAGAGAACACATATACTGTTACAATTGCAGACGGATCTTCCGAAGTGGGTATGCTAGCTGAAATGCAAACAGTGGCAGCTGAAGACGGCATTGATAATGACGAAATGAAAGTTTTCCTTAACATTGCAATATCTGACGATAGTGGAAATATAACCGAGCTAGGCGAAAATATGCTTACATTCTATATTGAGCTTGCAGGTATGTATCAAGGATACGACAGCTATTATGTATATCGTTATCACACAGCAGGCGACGGCACAGTTACCATTGACAAGATAACAACTGAGGAAAATGCTAACGGCGAATATCTTGCGATTTCTAAAGATGGCACAACTCTTATTTTGAACGTAAGCAATTTCTCTCTATTTGGCATTGCTTTTGAAAATGAATACGATGTTAGCTTTGGTGACGTTTCTACCGCATATACAAATGGAACTGTTATTACAGCACCAGCTGATCCAACACAAGACGAGACAACAGAGTACACATACACATTTAAAGAGTGGAACACGGAAGCCGACGGAAGCGGAACAGCATTTGTAGAAGGTGCTACTGCTACCAGCGATGTTACATATTATGCAATCTTTACAGAGAGCTCTCGCGAATACACAATTACACTTAATATTGATGGCACAACCATAGCATTTGATAGTTCTTATGGTTCAACAATTAGCGTTACAGCTCCAACTAAAGCCACGGACGCACAATATACATATACCTTTGCGGGTTGGTCAACAAGTAATGGTGGCGATGTTGTAGATTTAGCAACAGTTAGTGGCGATGTTACATATTATGCAGTATTCACTACTACAACAAATAGTTACAAAATCACATTTGGCGATAATGGAAGCACATTGGCATATGGAACAACAATTACAGCTCCAACTACAGATCCAACAAAAGACACTACAGCTGCGGGATATGAATATATATTTGATTGTTGGAACACATCTGAAGACGGAAGCGGTGCTGCATTTATTGCGGGAACAACGGTTAGCAATAGTGAGACATATTATGCAATCTTCAATTATGTTGCCATAGAGTATGCAATTACTTATGTTAATTTTGACAATACTTCTAGTTTGTTGCAAAAATATACAATTGAGAGTGAAACAATTACGTTTATAGCACCAGCAAAAGAGGGCTATGCGGTGGCACTTGATACAACGAGTATAGCAAAAGGTTCAACTGGTAATAAGACAGTTACAGCAACTTACACAGCGATAGAGTATGATGATGAAAGTGATAGTGATGATGAAGTTACTGGCGGCGGCGATGTTACAGATGATGAAAGTGATAGTGATGATGAAGTTACTGGCGG
>JAWXUT010000064.1:7317-10027 GCA_044426075.1 Bacillota bacterium | reverse complement strand
GCGTGCCTATATTCGCCGTGATCACCGCCATATGTCCACTTGTATTTACTATTTTCGTGATAAATAGCGTGGTCAACAAATTCCCAAATACAACCGCCCATACAGTTATCGTGATTTTTAATAATATCCCAATATTCAACTAATCCGCCAGCGCCAACGCCCATTGCGTGCGCATATTCACACAAAAAGTATGGTTTTGTATCAAAAGCCTTTTTATGTTTTTTTGCAATCGAAGCAGTGCCTTCAACCTTTGCAATCATATCATTATGATTTGTATACATTTCTGATATAACATCAAATCCTTTTATATTAAACACACTTGCTCTTTCGTAGTGAATTGGCAATGCGGATATTTTTTTAAGTTCATCGTAGCAGAATTCTTGACATTTAATGCCGCCCGCCTCATTACCTAGCGACCACATAACAACACTACACGCGTTTCTGTCACGATAATACATACGCAAAACTCTATCCAAAAAGTGTTTTTTCCATTTAGATTTGTTGCTTATTTGTCCCTTATATGCCACACCATGACACTCAATATCAGCCTCATCTATAACATATAATCCGTACTGATCACACAACTCAATAAACATTGGGTCGGGTGGATAATGTGAAGTTCTTACTGCGTTAACATTGAAGTCTTTCATTAATTTTATATCATTTTCAAGGTCTTCTGCAGTCATTGTAAACCCACTAACTGGATGCGTATCGTGGTGATTTACGCCCTTCAACTTGATATTTTTGCCATTGAACAAGAATGTTTTGTTCTTTATCTCAACAGTTTTAAATCCAATGCATTTTTTAACACATTCTTTTACTTGATCACCAACTATCAATGAAATGCTTAGTTCATACAACTTAGGTTCTTCTGCATTCCACTCTTTTACGGCAGCGCAAGCAAGTGTAATATCTGTAATTTGTTCTGCATCTAGAGTTTTTGTATCAATAATTGTGTCGCCGTCATAAATTGTAGCTTCAACTAAAGTATTTATTGGATTTTTGATAGAAACACTAACTAACGCCTCATATGAGTTGGCAATTTTTGTTGTCATAAAATCAATATCCCAAATGTATGTTGAATCATTTTCATACAAAAGCACATCTCTGAATATTCCGTTGTGGCGGAACATATCTTGATCTTCTAAATAAGAACCATTGCACCATTTATGAACTGCAACTACTATCTCATTATCGCCCATAACCAAATATGGTGAAAGCGCAAATTCCGCTGTGTTGTGTGAACCCTCAGAATATCCAACATGGCTGCAGTTGCAATACACATCCATTCCGCCAGCTACACCTAAAAATGATAAAATATATTCTTTGTTTACATCATTAATATTTATAGTTTTGCGATAAATACCTATGCTGTTGTATTGATGCTTACCAGTTTCATATTTGATTCCGTTGATATCCTTTGAATATTTGCCAACTTTTTGGTTGTTTGGAACTTTTGGTGGATTCAATTCAAATGGATAATTAATATTTGTATAAACTGGTGGCTCATAACCTAGCATTTGCCAACAAGAAGGCACTTGAATGCGGTCAAACGCCACCAACGAGGTATCAAATTTTGAAGGTACGCTTGAATGTTTTTTGTAGTATACAAAATCCCACTCTCCGCTCAAACAACGCACTTTGTCACTATTATAGCGATTTTCTGTAACTGAATACTCACTTGCACCCTCTTTTGTTGCAAATGGAATAAAATAGCTACGTGCTGGCAACTTATTAATCTCAAAATTGCCGAACTTTTTAAAATTGCTGTTTTTAATTGTGTAAATCATGAACCCTCCACCACGTTTTATCGTGTTACAATATCAAGCTTATATCAATTACTATAGTTGTAATTCAATATAACACTATATATACCAAATTATAACACACTATATTAAAAATAGCAAGAGCTAATTTTCTATATTTAAAATAAAATACATAATATATATAAAAAAAGAGACACTCAAACGAGTGCCCCAAATTTTAAACTTGTAAATTTAACTTACACCACCAACGCCGTCAGCATAGGCCACCATTTCGCCTTTTGTTACAGTGCCATATGTTGATGTGATTGCAACTTCGCCTTCGTAACTAATTGTGTTAAAATTCATTGCTATTATAACCGATGAACTGCTTCCGTTATTTATTGCCCTAGCTGCAATATTTGCAACATAAATATTGTTGTAATCTGAAGTTACTGTTATATCTCCGCTGCGTGTTATTCCAACAAGATTGCAGTTGATTACTTCACCAAAAATACCACCAACATAAGCAGTATTTGCTGTGCTATTTCCACCCATTGTTACGCTGATATCGCTGTATGATTTTAGGTTAAGTGCAGAGTCATATGAATAGAATTTATTGCCCGTACTCATAACCTTTTCAAGCTTGCCAGCAATGCCTCCAACATATACATTTAAAGCATTTGCAGCCTCTACATTAATGCTACCACTATGCGATGAATTTTGTACAGATGCATTTAACACATTGCCAACAATACCACCAACATACATTGTGCTATTGCCCGAAACATTAATATCAACATCCAATATGCAATATTTTACATAATCTATGTTAGAGTCGTATTCGGTCTTCCTAGCATCGTCGTTTAGGTACCCAATTAGGCCACCTACGTTTATTGTTGTGTAAGCAACATCGTCTGCATCAACGCTAACTTTAACAGAAAATTCGCCGCTGACTGAGCAGTATA
>JAWXUT010000064.1:0-7307 GCA_044426075.1 Bacillota bacterium | reverse complement strand
ATTTATCAGTGCGCCTATTGAATCTGAATATGAAGCTGCAAACTCACCACTAACATCAACCAAATTTATGCCAGAAATATATGCGTCTTCCACATGATCAAATAGCCCTCCGTTTAGCGAAACATCATATCCACTAATTGCGTGATTGTTGCCAAAAATTTGACCGTTAAAACTGTCTATATTCACACCACTTATTGCCACCAAATCAGATGTAACAACATATGTTCCAGTTGCGTTAGCAGGAATATTTTCTAGATCATTAAATGTTCTAATATATCCCGCAACTTCAACTGCTTCCACATTAAATTCTGCTATCTCAATATCTTGATAATAGTAGCTGAATGAGAACGATTCCCACACATCAACTTCTTGCGAAAACTTTAAGCAATTATCTTCTGATAATGAAATATAAGAAGCTAGGCTGGTATCGTCAAAAACAAGATCAAAGTCAGATAATGACCAATTGCCTCTCCACGAACCGTCAATATAAATTCCAGTTGTGTCATCGTAAGACAGCGCATATTCGTACCTAGAAAAATTTAGCGTGTCTTTTTGCTCAACATCATCTGGCGTCAACAAAACAACAGCCAAAACTGTGCTGCCCGCAATAACCAATATTAATGCGACAACAATAGCAATAACAGCTAATTTTTTCTTTTTTGACCATGGAGTTTTTGCCTTAGCACCACTCTTATCTCTAGCCGCTTTTTTGGGCTTTGCGCTTACTTTTTCTTGCGGATTTTCATCAATTGTGATGCTTTCTTCAGCTATTCTATCTGCTGGTGGATCACAAGTGAGTGGCTTTGGAATTAAATAAGGCGAAACTACGGTTGATGAGTCGCGCTCTGGTTCTTTATTCATTTTGTTTTCATTTGATGTATTCATATTTAAATTATAATATATATTAGATAATAAATCAATAAGTATTTTAAAATTTGTAAATTATTACAAAAAATTCACAAGACTAACACATTGCAGCCCAATTATAGTTATTTATTGACGATTAGTCGCTTCAAATCTTCTAGCTGTGGTAAAATTTTACTAAAAAATCTGTAATATCCACCGCAATAATCCTCAAAATGCGCTCTTGACCTTTTGCACCCGCAAGATTTGCACAATGCAAAAAATTGGCAATCAATACACTTTTGTGGAATTTTAGATGATTCAGCCAAAAACTCTATTCTTAAATCTTTATATTCTAGTGTTGCGAAATCAGTGTTATTTATGTTCCCAAGCAACCACTTATCTTCGCAATAAAAATCGCAAGGATAAATGTTTCCACCGCCTTCAATTACATATTGTGAACCGCATTGCCCATTAACTCCACACTGTTCTGAACGCCCAGTTGTAATTAAATTAAGCAAATTGTCAAAATAACGTATCGAAACAAACTTGTTGTTTTTAAAATTATCTGCCACATAAAGTTGAAACAAATCATATAAAAACTTGCCATATTCATTTGCAGTCATATGGATATTGCTATCAAACTCGCCACAAATAGGCTTCAAACAAGGTATAAATTGCAGATATTTCATATCATTTTCTGCGAAAAATTTGTAGTCACGCTTTATCATTTTTGCTGAATTTTTGGTAACGACTGAAAGTATGTTGAATTGCACATTGTGCTTTTTTAGTAAATTTATACCTTTTATAATAGCGTCAAATGAAGGTTCACCCGATTGCAACTTGCGATATTTATTAGTAGCTTGGCTGCCGTCTAAACTAACACCCAACAAAAAATTGTGTCTATTAAAAAACTTGCAATAATCATCATTTAAAAGTGTGCCATTTGTCTGCAATGAAAAATTTACTCGCGCGCGCCCTTTTATTTTGTTAAAATATGATACAAAATCTTCATAAAAATCTATGCCCACAAGCAGAGGTTCGCCCCCTTGAAAAACAAAATTTATACAACCTTGCCCTACATATTCAACCGCCTTGTCAATTAAATTGTGAGCTGTCTCTTTGCTCATTATTCCTTGATTTGAAATTTTGCGACTGCTTGCTGTTGCATTGTAAAAACAATATTCACATTGCAAATTACACCCACTTGAAGCGGGTTTTATCATAATAGTTATTGCACGATTATTCATCCATTGCCTCAACCAATCGTTCAGTGCAACTGTCATATATATTTACACTTTCTTCAACCGCTTCAACGCAATATCCGCGGCGCTCAATTGGTGCAATTAGTGTAATATCATTTTCTAATTTTGCATAACAAACTCCGCCATTATATAGCATATCTTTTACAGCATACACCCTGCCAGTTTCGCATTCTTTTGCAATAAAAGAAACAATTACATTTTGCCCAACATATTTTTTTAACAAACTTTTGTATACTTTTTTACCAAGTATTTTTACATAGCTTCCAGTTGAATTACTCTCTACATTAGCATCTATTCTGCACCTATATGGATTAATAAATTTATCAATATAAACCGTGTTTGGGTGCTCGATTAGGCTTTTACGGGTACCTATTTGTTCAATAATACCATATCGCATAACAACTATTTTGTCACTTAAAGTAAAGGCTTCGTCTACAGATGTTGTGGTAAAAATAACGGGGGTTTCTATATTGTTAATGTGGGGTAGCATTGCAAGAAATGTGTTTTTTCTACTAGCGCTACTAACCATTTTAAATATGTCATCAATTAGCACAACATTTGATTTACGCATCTTAATTCTAGCCACAGCAAGCCGCACTTTATCTTCTTCACCGAGCAAATATCCTCTATCTGATAGCAGTGGATAAATGCCACATTCGCGCGCTACTTCTTCTGATTTATCCCTACGAAAACTACGCGAAATTTTGCGCAACTTAAGTGGATATTCTAAGTTAAATCTTACACTTTTTCTTCCAATTATTCCGCAGTCATCAAATAACAAAAGGACGTCCCTATCCTTAATTTTAAGGTTAGTTACATCCTTGTTGTTAATATATATATTCCCTTCGCTAGCCGGATAAAGTCCAGCTATGCATTTTACAAGGGAGGTTTTGCCACTTTCGCTTTCACCAAGTATTGCAACACATTCACCACTTGACACAGTCAAGTTCAAGTTATCTATAGCTTTTGCACCATAGAAATAAGTCATTGATAAATTTGCAATACTAAGTGTATTCATTATTTTAAAATAAATGAATCAACTTTTGCTGGGCGTGCATTTAGCTCTTTTGCCTTTTCTTCATAACCGGCTCTGCCAAGAAGTGCATAAGTTGCATTTTTACCTTCTTCAACACCAGGTTGATTGAAAGTATCTATGTCAAACATAGCGCCAATGTAAGCGGTTTGCAACATAAAGAACATCATAAGCTGCCCAATGGTGTGTGCATTTACTTCTGGCAACATAATAATGTTGTTTAAGCGTTGATTTTTTGTTAGCGCATATTCAGTAGCAAGCATCTCTGATGTGATCAACTCGTTCATTGTGTGACCAGATAAGAATGAAACTGAAGGGAATTCTTCACAACCGCCACTAATTACAACCTCTGAACGATATTTATCAACACCAATAAATGTTGTAACCTTATCAAATGGGCCTTCTGTGTACAATTGAACTTGGCTATGTTGATCTGTTACGCCAAGTGCTTTAACTGGAGTTTGGCCTACATTTACAATTTCACCTTTGTTGTTAACTGACTTGCCTAAGCTCTCGCCCCATAGTTGGCAATACCAGTCTGCCATTAGTTTCAAACTATCTGCATAAGGCATCATAATACTAATATTTTTACCTTTTGCAATAGAAATGTATTGTAGTGCTGCAGCAACAAGTGCTGGATTTGATTTTAAATCAGCCTTTCTGCAAGCTCTATCCATAAATGCAGCGCCTTTTAGCACAGCTTTAATATCGATACCAAGAACTGCTGCTGGAAACAAACCAACTGGGCAAAGTTCACTAAATCGACCGCCAACACCGTCTGGAATATAGAAAGTCTTTAATCCTTCTGCCTTTGCAATTTTAATCAAATTGCCACTTGTTTCACTAGTTGTTGCTATAATATGATCTTTAGCTTTATCGCCAAACGCTTTTTTAAGCATATCCATAATGATAAGATATTGGCTCATTGTTTCTGATGTTGAACCGCTTTTTGTGATAACATTAAAAATGGTTTTTTCTAAATCTAAAATATCGAATAAAGATGCCATTCTCTCTGGATCAACATTGTCTTCAACATAGAATTTGGGTGCCTTTCTCTTTGACTTTGGTAGGTCATTATGCCTTAAATGACACAAAGCTTGAAACATTGCCATTGGACCAAGTGCTGATCCGCCGATACCCAATACTACAAAAGTTTGACACTCACGGCGTACTTTTTTTGCGGTAAAAATTATGTCTTTTACTACATCGTTTTGATTGTAACACAATTCTGTCCAACCCATCATACCGGTGCCACGATTTTCTTTTACGAAATCATGCGCAGTTTTTGCTAGTGGTTTTATTGCACTTAACTCTTTTGGTGAGATGCCCTCTTTTTCACCTACATAAGCTGACATCATATTGTTGTAATCGAACCTAATTTGTTCTGGTACAGTTTTCATAACTATATGTTACTCCTTTTTGCTATTTCTAGGCAGTTTTTGAGATATTCATATGAACGCTCAATCTCGCCGTAGTCTTTGTAATCGCCGCTGTATAACTCCATCATCATTGGTCCATCGTAACCAATATCATACAGCCTTTTGAAAAATGTGGTGAAATCGAATTCACCTTGACCTGGTGCATATAACCTTCCGCTGCTGTCGTAGTCGCATAAATGCACGTTTTTTAATCTATCGCCTATCGCTTTAATATACATTTCCAATTCAATGTTGGACTGCATTACTTGCTTGATATCTAGGCACGCAAATGTATCACAATATTTTTTTACATTTTCAAAGAAATCAGGGTTTGCAAAATGTGCCCAATGTACTGTTTCATACGTTAATCTACAACCATTGCCAACCGACATAAGCAATGCATCTAATTCATTTAAACGCGCACCTATCAGTGGATAATTATGATTATATGGTCGTGGTTTTATGCGTGATGGTCCGTGAAAAGTGTAATATTTTGCACCCAATTTTCCCGCAGTTACGCCCGCCTCAATAAAAAAGCGTTCGGCATTCTGCCTTGTTCTTGGAACATTATTAAACAACTCTGGCTCAAATTGCTGATTTAGTGTATGCACACTGTATACTTCTACCTCACCCTTTCTCTCAAGAAGCAAGTCACAAAATTCTGGTGTATATTCTGAAAATGTTGTCAAAAATACCTCACAAATAGGAATCTTCATACCATTTATAAGTTTAAATGTATCTTCCGTGAGTTCTTTACCAAAATATGTTGCTGTAGATATACCTATTTCCATTTTTTCTCCTACTGCATACATTATATAACAATTGACAAAATTTAACAAGTACCTATTAAAAATTAATTTATTTAATGAATTATGCTGTAAATAATTTATCGAATTATATGTAACATCTTGCAAAATGGGATTTTTTATGTTATAATTCACCTAATTATTAATGATTTTTAGGAGACCTTATGTCAAAAATTATACTTACTGGAGATAGACCAACTGGACGACTACACGTCGGACACTACGTAGGCTCACTACGCAGAAGGGTTGAACTTCAAAATTCAGGCGAATACGACAAAATTTTTATTATGATTGCAGATGCGCAAGCACTTACAGACAACGCCGAAAATCCCGAAAAAGTTCGCGAAAATATTATGGAAGTTGCCCTTGATTATCTTGCTTGTGGATTAGATCCAGCAAAAACTACAATTTTTATACAATCTTTGGTGCCAGAATTAACCGAACTTTCATTTTATTATATGAATTTAGTTACTGTTTCTAGATTGCAACGCAACCCAACAGTAAAATCCGAAATTCAAATGCGCAATTTTGAAGCAAGCATTCCAGTTGGATTTTTCACATATCCAATTAGTCAAGCAGCAGATATCACAGCATTTAAAGCAACAGTTGTGCCAGTTGGTGAAGATCAATTGCCTATGCTAGAACAATGCAAAGAAATTGTACATAAATTTAACGCAACATATGGCGAAACTCTTGTTTCACCCGCAATTATGCTGCCCGAAAGCAAGGTTTGTTTGCGCTTACCTGGCATCGACGGCAAAGCTAAAATGAGCAAATCGTTAAATAACTGCATTTATCTATCCGATGAACCCGCAGAAATCCGCACAAAAGTTATGTCAATGTACACAGACCCAAATCACATTCAAGTAAGTGACCCCGGCAGCGTTATTGACAATCCAGTTTTTATATATCTTGAAGCGTTCAGCACGCCCGCTCACTTTGCAGAGTTTTTACCAGATTATAAAAATCTTGACGAATTAAAAGCGCACTATACTAGAGGCGGATTGGGAGATGTAAAAGTTAAAAAGTTCTTAAACAATGTTTTGCAATCAGTGCTTGCACCTATTAGAGAAAGACGCAAAGAATGGGAAGCTCGCTTGCCCGAAATTACAGAAATCTTAAAAACCGGTACAGATATAGCTCAAAAAACTGCAGCAGAAACACTTGATGATGTTCGCAAAGCAATGAAAATTAACTACTTTGATGGTGATATTTTAACAGAAGCTTATTTAAACAAAAAAATATAAAATATACAAATATAAACGCCTATTTTGTAGCTTAGGTTACAAAATAGGCGTTTTTTATTTTGAGCAATATCGCTAATTTTTGTAGCTATTGCAACCAACTATTCACTACATTTGTTCAACATTGTATTTATATATATGCCGTATCCTCTTGTTGGGTCACTCACAAAAACGTGTGTAACTGCTCCTATAATTTTGCCATTTTGCACTATTGGTGAACCGCTCATTCCTTGCACAATTCCACCAGTTGCCTCCAGCAATCTTTCATCGGTTACATGTATAACCATACCTTTGTCTGCATCAACATCTTGCTTAACGGCTTTAACAATTTCTATTTCATATTTTTTTGGACTTGTGCCACTCAACGTAGTGTATATATATGCCTTGCCCGTTTTTACATCTTCTTTATCCCCTATAGAAATCAATGGGCGTTGGTCGTGCATAATTGTTTCAGCTGTACCATAAACCCCACAATAACTGTTAGTTGCAACAGTTCCAATTTTTTTAGTGCGATCAACCGTGCCCCTCAACTGTCCGGCTTTTCCCTCTTCGCCTCTAACCACACCAATTATTTCACTAGCATAAAGCGTGCCAAAAGTGAAGGCTTCTTTATTTTGTTCACTGTCAAAAATTTGATGACCTAGCCCGCCATAATCTTCGCCGTCTTGAGTTACAAATGTGAGTGTTCCAACACCAAC
>JAWXUT010000063.1:0-10076 GCA_044426075.1 Bacillota bacterium | reverse complement strand
GTTTGACGCTAGAAGGCGCACTAGATGACATTGCACTTGTAAATGAGAAAAAGGGCAAAAAGATTTTTATTAAGGGCAATCACGATTTTTGGTGGTCAAGTATTAAAAAATTTAGGGACGCTCTTCCACCAACAACAGTGGCTATACAAAACGACGCCATAAAAATAGGCAACTATGTTATTTGCGGGAGTAGGTGTTGGGCTGTGCCAGAGCTTGAACAGAAGTCAGCCCCCGAAGATTTAAAGATATTTGAACGCGAAATTTTACGATTAGAACTCAGTTTGAATAGTGCTGAAAAATTGCGCAAAGAGGGGGATAAGCTCATTGTTATGACACATTTTCCACCTTTTAATAGTAGATTTGAAGATTCTGCATATACAAAAATAATATCAGAACATAATGCTTGCGCGGTTATTTATGGGCATTTGCACGGCGCTCAAAGTCGCTCAAAGATGATAGTAGATAAAAATGGAATACCTTATTATCTTACAAGTTGCGACAAATTAAACAACATTTTATTAGAGATAGATATATAATTGGTGAACATTCGTTTAATTAATTAAAAAAATATGTCCGAAATTTGGTACATTAGGGAGTTGGCTCCCTATTTTTTTAACCCAAAAAACTAACAAGTGGAAAAAAGTGGTTAAAAGTGGTTCAAAAGAATATGTATATATGATATACTTTACTTGTACTAAAAAGGAGGATTCTTAATGTTTTACGGCGAACACACTAACAAGTTAGATGACAAAAACAGAATGCGTATTCCAGCTAAATTCAGAGAAGAGCTTGGCAGTGGATATAAGATTGTTCAAGGCTTTGACGGTTGTTTGTTTGCAATGACAAAAGAAGAATTCGATAAATTTGTACAACCATTTTCAGATATACCATTGGGAGATATCGTAGGTCAACGCAAGCGCACAAAACTTATGAGCACTGTGTTTGTGCCAGAAGAAGATGGTCAAGGAAGATTTGTATTGCCAGCTAACAACAAGAAGATTGCAAAAATCAATAAAGAACTTAAATATGTTGGTGTTGGTGAAATGATTCAAATATGGAGCGCTGAAGAATACGACAGAATATATGCAGTTGAAGATGACAGCTTAACAATGGATGAAATTTATTCAAGTGTATGTGTTGTAAAGGGTGTTGGCGATGGAATATAAGCACATTCCAGTAATGCTAAACGAGTGCTTAGACGGCTTAAACATTAATCCAGAAGGAATATATGTAGACGGCACACTAGGCGGAGCGGGGCATTCAAGTCACATACTAAATAGGTTAACAACGGGCAGACTTATTTGTAACGATTTAGACACAGTTGCAATTAACAATGCGAAAACAAGGCTTGCAGATGGCATAGAGAAAGTTACATTTATCCACGACGACTACAAGAAGTTAGCTGAAAATTTAGACAATATGGGCATAGCAGAAGTTGACGGCATATTGCTAGATTTGGGAGTCAGTTCACATCAGATTGATACCCCAGAGCGAGGATTTGCCTACAGTAAAGATGCACCACTTGATATGAGAATGAATCAAGAAGCAAGTTTGTCAGCCTATGATGTTATAAATTCATATAGTGCAAAAGAATTACAGAATATATTCTCCGCTTATGGTGAGGAAAGATATTCAAGAAGGATAGCAGAACGCATTGTGTCAACGAGAGAAACATCTCCAATTTCAACTACATTTGAACTAAGTAAGTTGGTGGAAAGATGTTATCCAAGAGGATACAAAGACGGGCACCCAGCAAAAAGGGTATTTCAAGCAGTAAGAATTGAAGTAAACGGGGAGTTGGAAGGACTAGGTGATGCGCTAACATCAATGGTCAGAAAACTTAAAAAGGGTGGCAGACTAGTAGTAATGACATTCCACAGTCTAGAAGATAGAATCGCCAAAAGGTGTTTTAAAGAATTAGAACTTGATTGTGTGTGTGACAAACATTTACCAGTGTGCATATGCGGAAAGGTTAGCGAGATAAAAATATTAAACAAAAAGCCAATTGAGGCTAGTGAGGAAGAGTTAAGTATAAACAGAAGAGCGTTAAGCGCAAAATTACGAATTGTAGAAAAGAAGTAAACAGGGAGGCATGATATGGTTAAGGAAAGAAGAGATATTACTATTGACACTAAAGATAGTAGCAGAATGGGATATGGTGGGACATATGTTCAGACGACAAAAATGACAGCTTATGATGAGTTTAGAGAGAAAAAAGCTCAGTCATCACGCAGTATGCAAACTGTAAACTGTGCTGGAACATGTGCGCACATTACAGCTTCAAATGAAGATATGCGTGGTGGATACAAATCAAGTACAAGTTACATAAAGGAAGACAATTTCAGTTATGAAAACAGTGCAAAAACAGCAACATCTGCTAGTGTAGCTGTGTCACGCAGAAAGATAACAAAAAGTGGCAAAATATTCGTGGCTTTATATGTTCTTATTGTAGCAGTAATAGCATTTATTATATTGTCAGCAAGCTCAATGACAAAGCCAGTATCAGCAGAAGCAGATACCGATATGGGTCAAGAGGTTGCAAGTATTGCATCAATGGAACTAGATAGCGAGTCTGTGGAGGCTACAAATTGGTTCGACGAATTGCTTGACGATTTAGGCGAATAATAAGGAGTGCCATATATATAAAATTTCAAGATTTCAACAAAAGAAAAGGTTATTAGTAATGATTATGCTAATAGCCTTTTTGTTTGTCGCATTACTGGGCAGACTAATTTACATAGAGGTAGTTGTAGCAAAGGATTTGCAAGCAAAGGCGCTCGATCAATGGATGCGAGATGTGCCATTGCAAGCAGAAAGAGGTGCGATTTATGACAGAAATGGCATACTTTTAGCGGATAGCACAACAACATATACGGTATATGTTAGACCTACGTCATGTGACAATAAAGATGTAACCGCATTTGTGTTGTCGCAATTGCTGGGTTTAGAATTTGAAGATTTGCGTGAAGATTTAAACAGCAAGGTAAGCGAAATAACTGTAATGAAAAATGTTGATAAAACCACTGTTATGCAGTTGGTTGGCACATCGGCTACGGGGATTTATGTTGGCACTGGATATTTGCGCGAGTATCCATATGGTGATTTTTTAACACAAGTTTTAGGATTTACGAATGTGGACGGAGTAGGTCAAACGGGGGTAGAATATTATTATAATGACTATTTAACTGGGCAAGACGGATATATTTTAACAGAAACCGACTTAATTGGGCGAGAGCTAGACAGCAATACAACTTATTATGTTGATGGCACTTCGGGCAGTGATATGTATTTAACAATTGACTATTATATACAATCATTTGCGCAAACAGCTGTTGAAGACGCAATGTCAACATACAGTGCAGCGGCAGCAAGTTGTATAGTAATGGATATAGATACTGGTGAGATTTTGGCACTAGCCGAAGCACCAAGTTTCGATTTAAATGATATTCCGCGTGATGACATTGCAACGCTTTTGACAAGCAGCAGCATATCGTCTATCAGTACGGTTTTTGAACCGGGCTCAACGTTTAAAATATTAACTAGTGCAATTGGGCTGGAAACGGGGGCGGTAAGTCTTGATACAACCACATATTGTGACGGATGTTGTACTATTGACGGCGAATGCATAAACTGTTGGCGGAGTACGGGGCACGGCACGCAAACATTTGCTGAGGGTGTGCAAAATAGTTGTAATGTATTGTTTATGGAAACAGCACTTGCTATAGGCACAGAAACATTTTATGATTACATTGACTTGTTCGGGCTAACATCACTTACGGGAATTGATTTGTCTGGTGAAACATCTGGGCTCACAATTGCGGAAGCGAGTGTAAAAAATGTTGATTTGGCGCGTATCGGGTTTGGTCAAGCCATAGCAGTAACTCCAATTGAGTTGATAACAGCGTGCGCAAGTGTTGTAAATGGTGGAAATCTTGTAACTCCTTATATAACATCATCAATAGTATCATCAACGGGGTCAACAGTGTATTCTGCCACGCCACAAATAACAAGCGGAATTATTAGTAGCGAAACAAGCGAAATAATGCGCGAATTATTGCAAAGTGTTGTTGATGAAGGCAGTGGAAGCAATGCTGCTGTAAATGGATATGCGATAGGTGGCAAAACTGGAACCGCACAAAAATATGAAAATGGTGTTATTGCAGAAGGCAAATATATTTCAACATTTTTAGGCTTTGCGCCAGCAGATGACCCAGAATATATTGTGCTTATGGTTGTAGATGAGCCACAAGGTGCATATTATGGAAGTATAGTAGCGGCTCCTTATGTAGGGGATGTGTTTGAAAAGATATTTAATTATACTGGTTTAGAACCAAGTTGGTACACGAGTAGTTCTATGATGATAATGCCAGATATCGTGGGTATGGACGCAGCATCAGCTGCCGCAATACTTGATCAATATGGTTTGTATTATGAAATTGAAGGTGAAAGCGGGGTTGTAACCAAGCAGGTGCCCGTTGCGGGATCGTTGATATCGTCTAGCAGTGTGGCGCTTATGAGTATGGAGGTGTAGTATGAAACTAGAAGCATTGCTTAGTGGTGTAGAAGTTAAATTTTCAAGTGTAGGATTAAACAAAGAAATAACCGCACTTACAATGCATTCGCAAAAAGTTGAATATGGCAGTATGTTTTTTGCAATAATAGGCATAAATAGCGACGGAAACAACTATATTAATGAAGTAACAAAATGTGGTGGGGTGGTTGTAACAGACAAACCCACCGCAACAGAAATCCCGCACATACTTGTTGCAAATGTGAGAGAAGCAATGGGGATAATATCTGCCAATTTTTATGGTAATTGCTATAAAAATATGCATTTTGTTGGCATTGTTGGCACAAATGGCAAAACAACTACAAGTTATATAATACAACAAATATTGCGCGGTGCGGGAATAAAGGCTGTTGTATTTGGTACGTTGGGTTGTAATATGTCGGGTGAAGTAGTGGACTATGGGCTAACAAGTCCCGATGCAATTGATTTACATTGCTTGCTGCAGAAAGCCTATGCAAATGGCATAACAAATGTTGTTATAGAAGTCAGCGCACACGCAATTTATCACAAAAAAATGCATCCTATTTGTGTGGATATTGCAGTATTTACAAATCTATCGCAAGACCATTTGGATTTTTTTGGAAGTATGGATAAGTATAGTGCTTGCAAAAAACGTTTTTTCACCAAAGAGTGTTGTAAGGTGGGGGTTGTGAATGCTGATGACAAGGTTGGTAAAGAAATAATGGATGAATCTAATATTAACATAATAACTTATGGCATAGAAAATCCCTCAGATTGTTTCGCGATGGATATAGTTGAAAACAATGACGGGTGTAACTATATAATAAATATTAATGATGAAATATCCGAAATAACAAGCAATTTGTTTGGCACTTTTAACATATACAACACGCTTGGTGCAATTGCAACTTGCAGAGCTATGGGTGTTAAAATGGAAGATATTGTAAATGTTATTGCACAAACAGAGCAGATTGATGGCAGATTTAATATACTTGATGCGCACTGCAGAATAGTTATTGATTTTGCGCACACGCCAGACGGTATGGCGAACTTATTGCGCGTTGCTAGAACTATATGCAAAGGAGATTTAATAGTAGTATTTGGTTGCGGTGGCAACAGAGACAAGGGTAAACGCCCAATTATGGGAGCTATAGCCGCAGAATACGCCGATTTTGCCGTTATCACCTCAGATAACTGCAGATATGAAGATCCATTTTCTATTATTGAAGATATAGTTGTTGGCGTGAAAAATAGCAGTTCTTCCACTAAATACATATGCATTGTTGATAGAAAAGAAGCAATTTCACACGCTATGGCAATTGCAAAAACAGATGATGTTATAGTTGTTTGTGGTAAAGGTGGAGAAAATTATATAGAGGAAAAAGGTATAAAAAAACCATATTCGGATAAAAAAGTAGTTGAAGAAGTTATAAGGAGATGCGCTAGTGAGTAGTGAGATGGTTACATTTTGCATAAGTATGTTGATGTCGTTTTTTGTAGTTATGTTTTTGTGTCCGGCGTATATTTCACTAATGGAAAAAGTTAGTGCAAAGCAGACAATTCTTAGCTATGTAGAACAACACAAAGAAAAAGAGGGCGTGCCAACAATGGGCGGACTGGTTTTTTTAATTGCAACGCTAGCTGTTTCATTGATTATGGGTGGATATTCGGGTGAATTGTCTGTAATGTTTCTTGCGGTTATGGTGGGATACGGGATAATTGGATTCCTTGATGACTTCATTAAGATTAAACTAAAGAGGAATTTAGGTTTAAAAGCCTATCAAAAAATAATATCACAACTTGCAGTAGCTACAATTGCTGCGTATTTTGCATATAAAAACAGCTATGTTGGTACTGTTATTGCGCTCCCGTTTTCTGCCGATAGTATTGATTTAGGAGTGTGGTATATGCCGTTTGCAATAATTTTGTTTATTGCAATGAGCAATGCGGTAAACCTAACTGACGGACTTGACGGGCTTGCTTCTACTACAAATATTATATATTTTGGCACATTTATGGCCATAATTGGCATAATGCTTGCAGAGGCAATAAATAACGGCAACACTATTTATATTGCGGAATTAAAATCACTTGGAGTGTGTGTGTCGGCGCTTATAGGCAGTTTGATAGCATTTTTGTGGTTTAACTCGCACAAAGCAAAAATATTTATGGGCGATGTTGGTTCGCTGGCACTGGGTGCATCTGCGGGTATGATTGGGCTACTTACTAAAAATCCACTTATTTCGGCACTGGTTGGAATAATGTTTGTGGTTAGCGTAGTGTCGGTTATAGTGCAAGTTGTATCATATAAAACAAGGAAAAAACGGGTGTTTTTAATGGCACCGTTTCATCATCATTTGGAGCTAAAGGGGCATAATGAAAGCAAAATTGTGTCATTTTACGGCATAACTACGTTTATTGCTGCGGTGGTGAGTTTGATAATTATTTAGCCATATGGCACAAGGAGGAAGTATGAAGGTAGTTCTAGTAGTAGGTATGCAAACAAGTGGAATTTCAGCAACTGCGCTTTTGACTAAAATGGGTTGTGAAGTTAGGTGTTATGATGATAAAATTGATATCAATGACAACTGGTGCGATAGAGGGGATGCTGTATTTGAAAATTTAGATGTAGTTGTTGTTTCGCCCGGGATTACAAATCAACACCGCATTATTTTGGGGGCAAAAGAGCGTGGAATTCCAATTTTAAGCGAACTTGATCTGGGTGTATGTATGTTAAAGACGCCTGTAGTTATGGTTACGGGTACAAATGGCAAAACAACAACTGTAGATATGATAAACAAGGGTCTTAGCATAATGGGCAAGCGCAGCGCTGCTATGGGAAACATTGGTTATCCCGCAAGTAAAGTTGTAATTGACCGCACAGAACTGGACTATGCAGTAGTTGAAGCAAGCAGTTTTCAGTTGGAATACACAAATAATATAGCGCCAAAAATAAGCGTGTTATTAAATATTGCACCCGATCACGTTGATAGATATCCAAAATTCGACGACTATATTACAGCTAAAATGCGCGTATTTTTAAATCAAACTAAAGCGGATACTGCAATTTTAAATTACGATTCACGTATAATGCGCGATAGGTCAAAAGCAATTAAATCGCATATTATGTGGGTAAGCACAAAAGAAGAAGTTGGTTTATTTTATATTAAAAACAACTACTACTATTACAAAAATGAACCGCTTGTAAGTGTTAAAGATAGCAGATTGCGTGGCGAACACAACAAGTTCAATACAATGGTTGCAATGAACGTAATGGCGGCTTTGGGTGCTCGAAAAGAACAGTTGATATCTCTAGTTCGCGATTATAAATTGCTTCCGCACAGAGTTGAATATGTGAGCACGATATGCGGAAAGAGTTTTTATAATGACAGCAAGGGTACAAATATTGACGCGTGCAAACACGCAATTAATGCAGTAAATGGCAGAGTGGGTTTGATTTTAGGTGGTTCGGATAAACACGAAGAGTTCTGCGAATTTTTTGATGAAATGACAGATAAAGTGTCATTTGTGGCGGTTACTGGCGGCAATGAACAAAAAATATTTGCTGCTGCAATGAAGGTAGGTTTCAGTGCAATAAAAATTTGCCCAAACCTTAAAAGTTCGCTTGAACTGTTGTATAGTCGCGATGATGTGGATACAATATTATTTTCACCGGCATCGGCAAGTTTCGATAGATATAGAAGCTATGCAGAAAGAGGCGACAGTTTTAAGGATTTGGTTTATGCGATTAAAAGTTAATGTTTTTGTAGCAACGCTTACTCTATCATTGTTTGGAATACTAATGATATATTCGGCGAGTTCATATTCAGCAGAAATAAACATCGGCGACGCCTACTTTTATGTAAAAAAGCAGGCGCTTGCTTTTGGTGTGGGCTTGGTTGGAATGATTGCTGTAACCAAAATCAATTTAGATTTGTTCAAAAAGGCTTATATAGTTATATATGTTGTATCAATGGTGCTGTTGCTTATGCTGTTTATCCCTGGCGTGGGAAGCAGTAGTTATGGCGCTACAAGGTGGTTGGATTTGGGATTTATAACTTTTCAACCCTCCGAAATCGCGAAATTCGGATTGGTTATGTTTCTTGCTACATATATGGATAAATATCCGCCTACAACTATAAAAAGATTAATTGTTCCTATTGTTTCGGGGCTTGCAATGTGTGTTGCTGTTATGTTTGAACCCAATATGTCTATTACAATGTGCATAGGTTTAGCGCTATTAATTATGCTTTTTGTTGGTGGTGTAAGGTGGAGATATATAGGGATTATGGGTGGCGCTGCGTGCGTTGCTATCCCCGCACTTATTATTGCAGAACCTTATAGAATAAAACGCCTTTTTGCTTTTCTTGACCCGTGGGCGACACCTAAGGCAGAAGGTTATCAACTTATTCAATCGTATTATGCACTGGGTTCGGGTGGATTATTTGGTGTTGGATTGTTCGCAAGTAGACAAAAATACTTATTTTTGCCGTTTTCTGAGTCGGATTTTATATTTTCTGTTATTGGAGAAGAGTTAGGGCTCGTGGGTTGCATTGCAGTTATTGCAGTGTTTTTATTGCTTATTTGCTCGGGTGTGCTTATTGCACTGCGCGCAGAAGATAGGTATTCTTCGCTACTTGCAACTGGCATAACAGCTATTATTGCAGTGCAAACAACCATTAATATTGCCGTTGTAAGCGGCTCAATTCCACCTACTGGGCTGCCACTGCCATACATAAGTGCGGGCGGAAGTTCGCTTATTGTTTTTATGATAGCAAGTGGTCTTTTAATGAATATTGCCGTCAATAAATGTGGGAAACGAAATTATCCTAACAAACAAAAACAAAAATTTATATATTCTAAAAAAGTTTAATCATTATAGGAAAAACTCAGCTTAACAATTGCGGGCAGTTTTGCATAGTATGTAGCATTAGGAAAGATATGGCAAAATACATAATTAACGGTGGTAAAAAGCTTTACGGCGATGTTATGGTGCAAGGCGCAAAAAACGCAGTGCTTCCGCTGCTTGCTGCAAGCATAATGACAACAGAAAAGGTTGTAATAAGTAATTGTCCGGATATAGTTGATGTGGATAATATGTTCCGCATACTATTTTCACTTGGGGTTGATATAGAAAGACGAGGCGACCAAGTAACAATAGATAGCAGTAACATAAATTCATACGAAATTTCACACAGTTTGGCGAGAGAATTGCGTAGTTCGATATTTTTACTTGGAAGCGTGCTTGCGCGTACGGGAAGTGCAAAAGTTGCGTATCCCGGTGGGTGTGATATCGGACTGCGCCCTATAGATATTCATTTAAAAGGATTGCAAGAGTTGGGCGTTAAAATTGAGGAAAAGTACGGCTATATTGTATGCGACGCAAGTTATATGCGGGGCAATAATATTACGCTTGACTATCCTAGCGTTGGTGCAACAGAAAACATAATGTTGCTTGCAACAAAATGCAACGGAGTAACCACAATTTCCAACCCAGCAAGAGAACCAGAGATTGAAGAGTTGCAGATTTTCTTGAATAAAATGG
>JAWXUT010000062.1:0-10375 GCA_044426075.1 Bacillota bacterium | reverse complement strand
AAGAGATTGCAACACCTTCAATCTACACCGCAATAGTTGCAGAACTTGAACACAAGTTGTTAGAATTAAATGCCAAACTCGGCATATAAAAAATAAGGGCTATAAAGATTTATTTTCTTTATAGCCTCTTTTATTATTTTAAATATTTATTAATCTATATAACCTTTAATAAATGTGTCATCATCGGAGCGAATTGTTGTTTGTCCGCCGGAAATTACGTATCCAGTGCCTTTTAATGCTAGTAATTGTGCGGTGCTCATTGCGGCAGACGGTGCAATTTCACCTGTTGCATTGCCGTTTTCGTCCACTACAATTGGTGAATCAAACCAAATTGAAGATAAGTACCAGAATTTCACACCTTCGTGTCCGTCTGAGAGCTCTGTATATTCGCCGTCTTTATAACTCGACCAGTCGGGTTGCACAATAACATAAACTGCTATCTCTTGCAGCGTGTCTCTAATTTCATCTGACATTACACCGCGTAAAAAGCTGGATTCATTTGTATAATACTCCAATGCTATTCCGTTTGCTGCTAGGTCTTTTAGTGCCTCAATTATTGTGTCGCCCATATTGTTGTTTACAAGTAATTTGTCACTCCAACTAATGGTGATATCTGTTGGGCCGGTGTAAATAAGATTGTCATTAACTATTACATTTGTGGAAAAATATGTATCTAGCATTGCATATCTGTCTGGTAGTTGATTGCTATCTAGTTGTCCTACAGATGAATCTGCTAGTTCGGTTAACAAGAATATACCAGCGGCGCTAACTTCTCCGCCCATTGAGTGGGCAACAACGCGTATTTCTTCATCGCCAAAAGTGTCGGGTAGATATTGCATTGCACGCAAGTATTCTGCAGCAAAATGCTCTGCTATTGAATAATCGGTTGCGTTATCAATTTCTGTACTGCTTGAAGTGTTATAACTTACACCGTGGTCGCCGTCTGTTGACCAGATTTTTGACTCAACGTTGCCGGGTAGGGCGATAAATCCTATTGTAAATCTGTGATATTGGAAGGTTGCTACATTATAGCCTTGTTCTAACCATAGCATCATCATGGGAACAGCGTCATCATCGTCGCCTTCAAGTGAATATTCTTCCCAAGTGCTAACTTCAGAATTCAACAACATCATATCGCGTCTTTGATATCCGTCGGTTATCATTCCGTGAACCATTACTATTGTTGGCTTGCTTGGGTCTACTAGGGCTGCGCCTTCTTCGGAATCTGCAGCAACTTCTATAACTGTGCCAGTTGCTTCATCATAATAGTTCCAAAATAAACCTTGGTCTGCAAGTTCGGGATATGTTTCTGTGTCAAAATAAACTTCTTCTGCATAGTCAACATAGCCGCTGTCGCTATATAATGCATCGTCTGCCACCCTAACTTTTGTATATCCAGTGTCTTCATAATTTATAATTGAAACACAACTGAGCGCAATGATAATTATCATTAAAATGCCTACTATTTTCTTCATACTACCTCCACAGCATATGATTGTATTGTAACTTTTTAGTCTACTGGTATATGTTACCATAACTAAATGTTAAATACAATAGCATTTAAAAAATTATACATAATATTTACATCAAGTTTTATATTTGGTTAAAAGATGACTAAATTGTCACCGTAAATTTTGTATTATTGCCGTCCGTAGAAACACTAATTGCGCCTTCTAACTTTTCAGCAATCATCTTGGCTATTGAAAGACCTAGTCCGCTGCCCGACTCATTTCTTGCAGAGTTCCCCATATAAAATTGATTGAAAATTTTAGATTTATCTTCATCTTTTATGGGTTCACCGAAGTTTTCAATTGTAAAAGTTGCGCCGTTATCTGTCACGTTAAGGCGGATTTTTATAACCTCATTTTCATAAGAAAACTTAATTGCGTTCCCTATTAAATTCTGCCATATTTGATAAGTTAATTTCTCATTGCTGATTATTTCAGCTTCGCTAAGCTCTATGTCAAATGTAATATTTTTCGATTCAAAACTCTGCTGCATTCCCGTTATGATATCGCGAATTTGTGCAGAAATTTTATAGGTATCTTCTTTTTTTACAATAGTTGTGCTGTCAAGTGAGGATATTTCAATTAATATTTTGCCCATATCGTTGAGCCTTACTGCTTCAGATTGTATGATTTCGGCATATTTTACGATGTCGGGATTTGTTGTTTCTTGTTGAATGAGGTCGGCAAAACCACTAATTGAGCTAAGTGGAGTTTTGAATTCGTGGGATACATTGCGCACAAAGCCTTTAGCCAAGTATTCATTTGATTGTAATTGGCGGGTCATTGTGTTGAAATTATCATAAAGCGTAGCCAACTCATCTTTGCCATTAACGTAAATTGTTTTAGAAAAATCGCCATTTGCAACTAGCTTGGTTGCGTCACTTAACCTAACAATTTTTCTAACCATAATTTGATTTATAATTAAAGAAAATATTGTCAATGACACAAAAACAACTATTCCCATACCCCATACAATATAAGGGCTACCAATAGTTGCTATAAACTCTTCACTTGTTACAACTTCTGTGGCAACACGCTGTGCAACTGTAACAGCGCCCACAACAAAAAGCACGGCAGCCGTTATTTTAAAGGATAATTTTTTCATTTTAGAACCGCCTTATAGCCCACGCCACGCACTGTTATAATGTCGAAATCGGGGCTTTTTACCTTGTCGCGCAACCAACTAATGTGGGTGTCCACAGTTCTATCGGTTGCGGAACTATGAAATCCCCATATCTCATCCATAAGTTGTTCGCGTGAAAATAGTTTGTTTGGGTGTGATAATAATTTAAACAATAGATGACATTGCTTTTTTGTAAGTTCAATGTAGTTGCCACTTATTGTGATGCTATTGCAAGTATAGTCAAAAATTGTGTTTGCAAGTGCTATGGTTTTGGTTTGTTCACGATCGTATCTTCTAAGAAGTGCCCCAACTCTTAATAGCAATTCTTTCATAACAATAGGCTTTACCATATAGTCATCAGCACCGTTTTCAAAAGACACTTCTTTGTCTTCAATAGAATCTAGCGCAGTTAGCATTATTATAGGAATATCTTTGCTTGTTTTTCTAACATTTTTAGCAAACTCGTTGCCATCCATATTGGGCATCATAATGTCAGTAATTATAATGTCAAAATGTGAACTTTCAAATTGTTGAAGAGCGTGTTTGCCGTCATGACATTCAACCACTTCATAGCCGTTATTTTGTAAATTTTTTGCTATTAAAAAACGAATATTTGCGTTATCTTCTGCAACTAAAACTTTAAACATAATGCTCCTCCATCATTTGTATATTTTAAACTTTTATCACGCCTATGTCAACCCTAATCGCCAACACAAGCGTGATAATAAAGGGGGTACTGGCAAATTAATTAGGTTTCTGTTCTTAGCGCTACAACTGGATCTTTTTTAGCTGCGATGCGTGAAGGAATCAAGCCCGCCACAAAAGTCAAGCCCATACTTAATAGAATTAACGCTATTGCACTTGGTGCAGAAAGCAGTACTGTAAATGTAACACCTGTCAAATTGGTTACAAGAAGTGTTAATGGGATGCAAAGTAGATAAGTTATGCCCACGCCAACTAGACCCGCTATGCCACCGATAGCCAAGGCTTCTGCGTTAAATATACGAGAAATATCCTTCTTTCTTGCGCCAATTGCACGCATAACACCGATTTCTTTTGTGCGTTCTACAACAGAAACATATGTTATTATGCCTATCATAACGCTACTAACTACAAGTGAAATGCCCGCAAACGCTGCAAGTATTATGGTTATTATAGATATCATAGAAGTCATTGTGCTAGAAATTGTTGCAGCAAGATCAAAAGCATAAATGCAATCTGCACTGTCTTTCCCTTCATTGTAGGCCTCAAGATACGCTAAAATTGCATCTTTATACTCGTAAGAAGTGGGATAAATTTGCACGTCTGAAGGCAAGTCTGAACCGCCAATAGATGCCAAAATATCGTCATATGTTGTGCTTGAACTGAATTCTAAGCCAGTTAACACATTTATTTCTGGATTTTCAACTTGCGCCGTTACAATTTCAGATGTCATATTTTGTGCAAGAACCATTTCTGTTAACGCGGTTGTGTAACCTACGCCAGTTGATAAAAATTCAGTGGTTGCCTCGTCATTTAATTGCATTACAGCAACAATTGTAACCTCAATTGAGTTTTCGCTGTTGTACATTGCTTCATAATCGGTGCTACCAACATACATATTGCCACTCGTGGTGTAATAATCATCATTTAATACAACTTTAAAGGTTGTGCCAAGTAGGTCTTCAATAGTGTAACTCTCTGTTACTGTTATGCCAAGCGCCTCAAGTAGAGAGGTGTCTATTGTATTATCTGCATCAACTACAAGAGCAAGTTGGTTGTATTCGGTTGGATAAACGCTGTCGCCCAACAGATTATATTGGCTTTCAATAAAGCTTTGACTATCGGGAATTTCAAAGAAATCGCTAGATGAGTAAAATGACATTGATGAAGAGGTTGAAACCATTTTATAGCTAGCATCACCAGTTTGTGCCACAACGTTTAGCGTCATACTGCGCGTGTAGGTAATTGCACTATAATAATCTTCATCCATAGCCCAAACATAATCTAAATATTCTTGTGTTATTATGTTGTCATGATAAGCTGTATTAGCTTCTGAATCATATGAATAAAAAACATCGCCATCAGTTGTGGTTGTGGTGTCGGAACTATCGCCATCGCCCATCATGACGCTCATGCTCATGCCCGTTGAAACGCTGGTGGTGTCATTTATCATTATTGGGAAACCAGCTAGCATATTTTGCTCCATAGTGGATACATAGCTAGTCATTCCACTTGAAACCGCAAGTATAAGTGCCACGCCAATTATGCCAATACTGCCCGCAAATGAAGTCATTGCTGTTCTGCCTTTTTTAGTAAGCAAGTTCTTTAATGAAGACTTTAGGGCTTCCTTAAATGACATTTTGGTGCCCTTATTTGATAGTTTTGTGACTTCTGTTTTTTGTGGCTCAATAACTTGTGGGTTGGTGTCACTTGTTATTTTTCCGTCTAGCATACGTATAATGCGGGTGCTGTATTCTTCTGCTAAATCCTCATTATGCGTAACCATAATAACTAAACGGTCTTTTGCAATTTCTTTTAAGATGTTCATTATTTGCACGCTTGTTTTGCTATCTAGCGCACCAGTTGGTTCATCTGCTAAAATAATGCTTGGATTGTTTACAAGTGCCCTTGCTATTGCCACACGTTGCATCTGTCCACCCGACATTTGGTTGGTTTTTTTGTTTACTTGACTTGATAATCCAACTTCAGCAAGCACCTTTTTTGCACGTTCCGTGCGCTCTTTATAGCTAACACCCGATAGTGATAACGCCATAGCCACATTATCTAGCACGGTTAAATGTGATATTAAATTGTAACTTTGAAACACAAATCCGATTTCTGCATTTCTGTATGCGTCCCAATCGCTATCTGTAAAGGTTTTTGTCTCTTTCCCGTCAATTAATAAGTTTCCGCTGGTGTATTTATCCAATCCGCCTATTATATTTAACATTGTTGTTTTTCCGCAACCAGAAGGCCCGCAGATTGCAACCATTTCGCTCTTGTTGAAGGTTAAATCAACTCCACAAACGGCTTCTACAACCTCATCGCCAGTCACGTAGGTTTTCTTAATTTGTTCTAATTGTAACATTTTAACTCCTTATTCAATTAAGATGTCAACATTATATCATACAATTGTTAAACTATTATTAAATAATTTTAGTTTTTTGCAAGAAAAAAAGCCCCTTATCGCACACATTGTATATTGTATGGATAAGAGGCTTGAATAGTTTATTTATTAATGTGTTTCAGCTTCACCTTTTGAACCAAGGGTTTGTAAAAATGGAAGCACACTGCATCCCACTAGATTGCCAAGCGCACATATAAAGATATATAATACAGCTTCTCCGCTCCAAGCGTTAGCTAAAGAAAAATAGAATAAGTTTGCAATAGAGTGCTCAAAATGAGCAATTATAAATATGCATACTGGGAACAATACTATAATTGCTTTGCCTATTTCTGTTTTTTGTGCCTTGTATCCTTTAACAGCGATACACATCATTATTCCACAGAATATAGCTAATATAAATGCTTCATATAATTCGTAACCCAATTTTGTTACAACGGCGGCATCCGCAGTTTCAATTATATGTAATCCAGATAGTCTGATTAAATAGCCGCACGCAATTGTTCCTATCATATTGCCAATAAATGAAGTTAGCACTTGTGGTGCATATTCTTTAGGGTGCTCTACCATATAACAACATTTGCCGGTATATAAATCCCAGTTAAATGTATATATAGATAATAAACCTAATCCAAATAAAAAGCCTCCAGCTACTGCTGACTCCGCCGATAAATACGCAACAGCTGCAACAGATATGCAAATGCCCGCTAAAATCCCTCTTTTAATGCCCATCAAAATCTTTTTCATTTTAATATAAGTATCCTTATTAATTAATTAGAAACAATCGTCAACTGTTCTCCGATATGTATTGTACATAAATTTTATAACGCGTGTCAAGCATTACAATAAATATGTCAGTAAAATTTACTATGTCGAAATCTGCCGCAAGGTAAATATAAGGTAAATAAATTTGTGGAGCGATTTGTTTGGGGTTTTGATAGTTTTTACATAAATTTTGTTGAGCTTGTAAATATATATGTTAAATTAAATGGTTTTATAGTTGCAATTGCATTATATAATATAGTATACTTATATAGTTACTTTTATTTTTAAGTATTTTTGGGATATAATCTTAGCGTGCTAGGGAATATAATAAATAGATACAATGTATCATAAGGAGAGAGTATATGTCTAATTTTTCAGCTAAAGCCGGCGAGCTTTGGGGAAAAACTAAAAAACTCTGTACAAAAGACGGTATTAAAGGTTTATTGACTACCGACGGCAGAGACCCTCGTCAGAATGACCCTTGGAGAATTCTGCTATTTGCATTGAATAAATCTGGTGGTTTATCAATTATGCAACTTATTGGTAAGTGGCAAATGTTCACCCAAAACGTATTGGAATTGGGCGTATTTTTGACTTCAGCTGTACTAGTTATGAAGATTCTTGATGCTATCACAGACCCACTTATTGCAAAGTGGTTTGATACATATCAACACAAAAAATATGGTAAATATCGTCCATTTATGTTGGTTGGAGCATTGTTATCATTTGCGCCGGCAATAGTAATATTCTGTTATCCTAAAGATGCCAATGTGCCTTTGTGGGTAACATACACGGTATTGTTATCTATGTACGCAATAATAGTTGTTGGTAATACAATTTTGATGACAGCAACCCGTGCAGGTCAAGCGGTTATAACACAAGACCCCAAACAGCGACCTATTTACGCACTCGGCCAGACGGTTGGCGATGCGGCAATTATGGCGTTTGTATCGTTAATGATTACGGGCGGATTGATTGGTGACGCGTATGACCCATTTGTATGGCAAGTGTCGGTTCTAGTTCTCTCGGGCGTTTCAATCATACTTGTTCTTATTGCAATTAAGGCGATTGAAAATCGTGATAACCCCAAATACTATGCTATATCGGAGCGAGAAGAGAAGCCTTCGTTTAAAGATTTCTTCTCGGTTATTCGTAGGAATAGTGCAATGAAACGTCTGCTTTGGGCTACCATAACAGACTCTTTTGCAGCCTCAATGCGTGTAGCTATGGTATTCTATTTATTCTCAAACATTCTAATGAAATCAACATTAAACGCAAGCTTTGATATTATTCAAGGTGTTGTGCTTGGTGCGCCGGCTATTATGTTTGGTGTATGGTGGGCAACGCGAAAAGGTCTTACAAAGGTTTACACACAAGTTTCAATTGTACAAACAGTGTTATCGATATTGGGCTTGTTTGCTTGTTTGATATTTGCTCCACTAGATTCAACAGCTACATACACAGGCTTCACATTTAACACATTTATTGTTCTTGGAGTATTTGCATTGTATATGAGCAGTTTGAGTATATCATCTAACCTTGTAACATCAATGACTGGTGACTTGGTTGACTACGAGTATTATCTAAACGGCAAATTTATCCCTGGTACAATTGGTGCGGCATTAACATTCGTACAAAAAGTTGCAACCAGCGGCGTTTCACTTGTAACAATGGGTATTATGTTGTTCTGTTTTGAAGACGGAAGCGATGCTGTTGTAACACAAAACGTATATATCAGCGATAGATTCTATTATTGCATACTATTCTCCGTATTTGTAATGCCTTGCTTGGGTCACTTAGCAACTTATATTGCAATGAAAAAGTATCCAATTACTGAAGAAAAAATGGAAGAAATCAGCGAGATGATGACTGAAGTTAGGGCAAAGCGCGAAGCGGAAAAAGAAGCAAAAATTCTTGCTGCTATTGGGCAAACAACCGCAACTGTAGATGCTGCTGAAGCGTCAGTTGCAGACACCTCATCAGATGATGACGTTTAATTATTAAATCCATTAATTAAAAACACTAAGGCTGTAATGATTTATGTCGTTGCAGCCTTTTTCAATATATATGTAACCTCCGCGTTCTACCATTCGTTAGAAAAAGTGTATCACAACCACACTTTTATGTTGGTAAAAGTGTGGTTGTGATACACTTTTATGAGGGAATGTGTTAAAATGCTTGACATTGGTGTTTTGTGTGGTATAATTATCAAAAAGGAGCAATGGCATGGAAAGGATGTTTACTAAATGGCTTGTTGGGTGGAAACAGTCTAAAAATAGAAAACCATTATTGATTAAGGGCGCAAGACAGGTTGGAAAGACCTATGTGTGTTTAGATTTTGGCAAAACATATTATGACAATTATATATATTTGCATTTTGAAGGTAGCAATGGAATATTATCAGCTATTTTTGAAAAGGACTTGCATCCGCAACGAATAATAAAAGAGTTATCTGCATATTGCAAGCAAAGCATAACACCGCACAAAACACTAATAATATTTGATGAGATACAGTCTTGCGAAAAGGCATTAACCTCTCTAAAATATTTTTGTGAAGAAGCTCCCGAATATCATATTATTGCAGCGGGCAGTTTGTTGGGGTTGGCAATTAATAGGGGCAATTATTCCTTTCCAGTAGGCAAAGTGGATATGATTACAATGTATCCTTTTAATTTTGAAGAATTTTTGCATGCCACCAATAATGCAGATTTAATTAACATTATAAAAAGCCATTATGCAACATTTTCTGCGATGCCCGAAGTTTATCATCAACAAGCATTAGCATTGTATAGAATATATCTTGTAGTTGGGGGTTATCCTGCGGTTATAAAGGCGTATTTAGACGGGCACGATTTCAATAATGTAGTCGCCGAGCAAGCCAACATAGCTAACTCATATATAGCGGATATGGCAAAATATGCAAGCCACAACGAAACAATTAAAAGTATAGCAGTATTTAACACATTGCCCGCGCAGCTAGCAAAAGAGAGCACAAAATTCCAGTATGTGAAAATCAAAAGTAGTGCTAGGGCAAAAGATTATGAGCTTAGTTTAAGTTGGCTAAAAGCCTCCAGTGTTGTGCTAGAAAACATTAAAGTCACTGAAGGCAAATTGCCATTAAACATATATGAACAAAGTGATGCGTTCAAATTGTATTATTCGGATGTAGGATTATTGTGTTTTAAAGCGGGAATATTAGCGCAAGATGTTATAGCATCCAACATATATTCAGACAAAGCCAGAGGCTTGCTTGCAGAAAACTACGTAGCTGAACAATTAATTACAGGCGGACATAGGTTGAACTATTGGGAATCAAATGGCACAGCAGAAATTGATTTTGTGTTGCGAATAGATGACAGCGCTGTTCCAATAGAAGTAAAGTCATCTGATAATGTAAGGGCAAAAAGTCTAGTTCAATTTATTAAAAGGTACAATCCCGCATATGCTATCCGAGTATCAGCAAAGAATTTTGGATATGAAAACGGCATAAAGTCTGTTCCGCTATACGCAGTATTTTGCATTTAAATATACATTAAGGGTTGATTATATGGGTTAGTGGGAACGCATATTTCAACGCAGATGAATATTAAATCGTAGTGTGGTAGTCCTCTGACGCCCGCGAACCCGCAAGCGGGTTGAATGAATAATTAATATTGAATAATGAATAATTTGAGGAACCCGTAAAGGGTTGATTTTATTAAATGCGTCGTTGTTTGTGCCACGGATAAATTGTATAATTGTAGGGTGCGTCAGTCCTCTGACGCCCGCATCCTTTTTGCAATTTTCACGCCGTTGTTTATGTTATCGCCGTTGCCGGATTAATACATAAACTGTATTATTGTAGGGTGCGTCAGTCCCCTGACGCCGTTGCCG
>JAWXUT010000061.1:0-10468 GCA_044426075.1 Bacillota bacterium | reverse complement strand
ATATTCTTGTTGGTAATTTAGTGTTTTCATAGATATATTTTACCACAAAAAAGATGACTTTTCACTACTTTTGCGAAAAGTCATCTTAATTTTTTTATGGGCTATTTCTTTACAGCCCCTTATTAATCTTAAATAGAAGTCGTGTAAAAAGCCAGAGATTGCGTGCACAACGAAGCGAACGCCCAATTTTAAAAATCCTAATGTATAAGTAATACCTGAATTTTTAAAATTGGGCGCTCGTGATGTTGTGTGCGTGATATATGGCTTTTTACTTGGATTCTATCATTGATTTGACCTTCATCAACCTAATGGTATTTGCTCGATCGTTTTCTTCAAGTTTCATGGTGATGTACTTGATGGTTTCTTCGAGCTCGGGGATCATAACATACTCTAAGGCATTAACGCGACGACGATTCTTTTCGATTTCATCGGCTAGCATATTACAAGTCTTTTCAACTTCAGCAAGTTTTACTAGTTTTGATAGTAGTGTTGCTAGCGTTGAGATTGAGCTATCCAACTCTTCACTTACGGTTGCAAATGAATATGGATATAAATCGGTAGATTGGCTATCTAATATGCTTATTGAGGGAGCCGAAACACCCATAATATTACGTGAAGATGATTCAAGAGTTACGGTGCTACTTGGCATAGCAACAGCTTCTTCAATAACTTCACGGCTATTCATAGCGCTTGCCAAAAGGAATGATTTAAGTGAGCCTGTTAGCTCGCCTTCAATCTCTTCTCGGAGTTTTTTGTTCTCCTTAATTAGCAACATAAATTGCCTTACGGTTTCATCTGATTTATCTTTTAAAAGTTTGTGTCCTCTAACCGCTGTCTTTAGCCTAGTTTTTAAACGCCTAAGCTCCATGCGGGTGGGATTACAGTTTATACGCCCCATAGGTTTATTTCCTTTTTATAGTTTGTCGTAATACTCTTCTAAGAAAGAGTCACGGATACGCTTTAGTTCTGCCCTTGGCAACAACTTCATAAGTCTCCAACCTAAATCTAGGGTTTCGGCTATGCTACGATTTGTGGTAAATCCTTGATTGATGTATTGTTTTTCAAACTCTTCTGCAAAGCGAGCGAACTTGATATCTGATTGTGATAGTGCTGCTTCACCTAAGATTGCAGAAAGTTCTTTTGCTTCTTTGCCCCTTGCGTAAGCGGCAAAAAGTTGGTTCATTGTATCTGCGTGGTCTTTACGAGTTTTTGTAGCTCCAATACCTTTATCTTTCAAACGGCTAAGTGAAGGCAAAACATCGATTGGTGGGTTGATGCCCTTTTTGTAAAGTTCACGAGATAGGATAATTTGACCTTCTGTGATGTATCCAGTTAAGTCTGGAACTGGGTGTGTTTTGTCATCTTCTGGCATTGTAAGGATAGGAATTTGAGTAATACTGCCCTCTTTGCCTTTGATTCTGCCCGCTCTTTCATAAATAGTTGCTAGATCGGTGTAGGTGTAACCTGGATAACCGCGTCTACCTGGAACTTCTTTACGTGCAGCAGAAACTTCACGCAATGCTTCTGCATAGTTGGTGATATCTGTTGTTATAACAAGTACGTGCATATCCTTTTCAAAAGCCAAGTATTCTGCACAAGTTAACGCCATACGAGGTGTTGCAATACGCTCAATAGCTGGGTCATTTGCAAGGTTCATAAACAAAACCGCTCTATCAATAGCGCCCGTTTTGCGGAAATCTGATATAAAGTAATCGGCTTCTTCAAAAGTTATTCCAACTGCAGCAAAAACTACTGCAAACTTGCTGTCACTGTTAAGAACCTTTGCTTGCCTTGCAATTTGTGCTGCTAAGTTTGCGTGTGGCAAACCAGAAGCTGAAAACACTGGCAATTTTTGTCCTCTAACTAGAGTGTTCAATCCGTCAATTGCGCTTATTCCAGTTTCAATAAACTCATCTGGATAATCGCGGGAAACGGGGTTAATTGGATTGCCGTTTATGTTCATTTTTTTGTCTGGAATAATTGGTGCACCGCCGTCAATTGGTCTGCCCATTCCGTCAAAAACTCTGCCCAGCATATCAATACTGCAATCAAGTTCTATACTCTTGCCCAAAAAACGCGCTTTTGAAGTGGATATCTTGATTCCAGATGAACCCTCAAACAACTGCACAATTGCTTTATCGTTGTTGATTTCTAGTACTTTGCCGTGTCTAACATCGCCGTCTGCGTGGTGGATTTCAACAAGCTCATCGTACTTTACGCCTTTTACGCCGTCTACCATCATTAGTGGACCAACGATTTCTCTTATTGTTTTGTACTCTTTAAGCATTATTCCCTCCTAACCAATAAGCACTGCAATTTCTTGCTTTAGCTCTTTTTCAATTTCGTCGAACATTGCCATATTGCTCTCTTCAATATACTTTGATCTGCCGATTTTTTCTTTAACGGATAATTCCATTAGATCTTCAACATCAACATTCTTTTCTAGTGCAGAATTTGCAAGTTCATAGTTCATTATAATTAGCTTCATCATACGATATTGCTTTTCCATAGAAGCGTAAGTATCAATTTCGTGGAAG
The DNA here is from genome assembly GCA_044426075.1 of Bacillota bacterium. Lineage (GTDB taxonomy): Bacteria > Bacillota > Clostridia > Christensenellales > DTU072 > JAWXUT01. The sequence goes on along the minus strand of JAWXUT010000061.1, from coordinate 7,931 downwards.
GCATTTTGGTGCAAATAGTCCTCACGGAGTGATTTTGCGGTTTCCATTTTTAATTTATCTTTTGAAGATAGTGCATCCATACCAACAAGCCTTACGATTTCATCAAGAGTAGCTTCTTCTTGAAGAAGTGACATAGCTTTTGCACGAAGAATATTCCACTCTACGCCTATGTTATCATCATACCACTGTGACAATCTATCAGAATACAAGCTATAACTAGCCAACCAATCAATAGCTGGAAAGTGCCTTTTGTATGCTAAACTTGCGGATAATCCCCAGAAAACCTTGATAATTCTTAGTGTTGCTTGGCTAACTGGTTCACTAATATCACCACCTGGAGGGCTAACAGCACCGATAGCACTAATGCTACCTTCTGTTGTTCCGCTACCCAAAACCTTAACAATACCTGCCCTTTCATAGAACTCGGCAAGTCTTGATGACAAGTAAGCTGGATAACCTTCTTCACCTGGCATTTCTTCAAGACGTCCGCTCATTTCACGAAGTGCTTCTGCCCAACGACTAGTACTATCTGCCATAATTGCAACATTGTAACCCATATCGCGGAAGTATTCCGCAACAGTTATTCCAGTATAAATGCTAGCTTCACGAGCCGCAACTGGCATATCTGAAGTGTTTGCGATAAGCACTGTCCTCTTCATAAGAGGTTCGCCTGATTGTGGATCTTTTAGTTCTGGGAACTCGTTAAGAACGTCAGTCATTTCATTTCCACGCTCGCCACAACCAACATAAACAATAAGGTCAGCATCTGCCCATTTTGCCAATTGGTGTTGAACAACTGTTTTTCCTGAACCGAAAGGACCTGGAACGGCGGCCACACCACCTCTTGCGATTGGGAAGAAAGAATCAATAACCCTTTGTCCTGTTATCATAGGTGCATCTGGTGGAAGTTTAGTCTTATATGGGCGACCTCTACGAACCGCACATTTTTGAAGCATAGTAACTTCGCTATTACCAGTAGCAGTTTTAACAATTGCTATTGTATTATCGATATTAAACGCACCGTTTTCTAGCACAATAAGTTCACCGCTGACTCCAAATGGAACCATTATTTTGTGTCTTATAAGTGAGTTTTCTTGCACGAAACCAAGTTCATCGCCCGCTACAACCATAGTTCCGATTTTAGCAGTAGCATTGAACTCCCAAATTTTCTTGTGGTCAAGTGCAGCAACCGATACACCACGCGCAATTCTGTCGCCAGAAGCTTTACGCAATGCTTCTAATGGTCTTTGAATACCATCGTAAATTCCTTCAATAAGTCCTGGTCCAAGTTCAACAGAAAGTGGTTCTTCGGTGCTAATAACATCATCACCAGGTCCAATACCCGCTGTTTCTTCGTATACTTGAATAGATGCTTGGTCGTTACGCAACTCGATGATTTCGCCAATCAACTTGTGCTTACCTACCCTTACAACATCATACATTTTGCAATCAGCCATGCCACTTGCAACTATTAATGGTCCAGAAACCTTAACTATTTTGCCCATATTTACTCCTTTTGGCTCACACCCAAATGGTTATTTTTGTAGCTTTGCTACCGTTTATTTGTTAAATAGAATATCTACGCCTATCGCTTTTTCAACATTTTTTGACAAGCCGTTCATACCAAAACCCGTGCTTCCTTTACTTGAAGGAATAGGTACAACTACGGGATATGGTCGCACTTTGTATCTTGCGATTACATCTTGAATACTCTCTGCAATATCTTCAGTTATTAGGATAATTGAATACTCGCGTGCCAATTTCTTTAAGGTGTCTTGAGCATCAAAATAATTTTTGGTGTCGTAAACATCTACCCCCAAAGCCTTGAACGCTAGCACACTATCTTTATCACCTATTACTGCAATTTTGTTATTAGGCATACATCTTCCTCAATCTTTTTTCGATTTCGTTTTTAGGAACACCATTTTTAATGCACACAAGGGCTATCCTTAGTGCAGAAATTTCAGTAAGTTTTCCTAAATAATATCCAATCATTGGCGCAACAGAAAACATATCGTTGCGGTTTGATTTAAACACATCTAATAATAGATTATCACGCATTGTGTCGAACTCTGTCATTGATGCAACTTCCATTTTTTCTGCTAACGCTTTGTAGTCAGAGTATTCAACCGCACTTTTAAGCGCCTCAATATCTGGATACTTGCTTGCAAAATATGAATAATCTAGCTTGCCACCCTCAATAAAGTTCGATTCAAAAAATGCCGCCGCACCACCAATTCTTACACATCTTACATAACTGCAAATGTTTGTGCAATCTATATATGATACAAAGTATTGTTTTACGTATTTATCGGTTTTTTTGTTAGAAATTCGTGCACATATGTCCTTATACATAGCTTTATCTATCAATGTATCAATAATACGTGGACTTTTTTCTATTCCGTCATATGCTCTTATTTCTTTAATTGCGCTATCTGCATATTGATTTATGCGTGGCGTGTCTGTTGCCAACTCTTCTTTCAATGTTTCTGGGCTTAATAAACCACCGTTTAAAAGCATACGTGTTGGGTCTTCCCCTTGATAACCGCATTTTATTATCGCTTTGATGTTTTGATAATCCTTTTGTAAAAAGAAACACTCAAAACCCTCCGCATCGCGATTGACAAACGTTACAAAATCACGCAAAACACGCTCTTCTTCTCGCAAGATTAATTCAAAATCGGTTGGGTCTTCAACAACAGCGCCGTCACCATAGTTTGCTTCCACTAGTATTTTTACCGCTTCTGCAAGGCTTGATGAATCAATGAGACGCGCAAAACGCTCACTTGAAAACATAGTTGTTTCTTTAGACTTCGCTACCGAGTTTGCAAATATTAATCCTTCCATATTAGGTCTCCTGAAACATATCTTTAGCTATTTTGGATTCCATTTCTTCACGAAGCGAAAGTAGTTCCACTTCAATTGAAAGGTTTTTATCCATTGTGCCGTCAGACAGAATTATTCCGCCCTCAATATTCGCATATTCTTTTGCAAGCTTTAGCTTGATACCCCTATTTTTTGCCTCTGTTGTAATAAAGTTTGCTGTTATTATGCTTGCGTCACGCTCGGATATATACACTACATCCTTATCGCTTGCCATATCAAGCATACCAGAAATTATTGCTTTATACTCCGCCTTTGGCAATGCTAGTATTGACTTTTTAGCCATATCAAAAGTAGCATCAAGTACTTGCATTTTAGCGGCAAGCATAAGCTTTTTAACCTCTAAATTAGCAACACTAATTCTGCGTCTTAAAATTTCTTGGCGCTCTAAAATACTAGCTTGCATATTATCGTTAACATAAATGCTGGCATCATTATTTGCTCGCTCTATAATTTTGGAAGCGCTGATATTGCCTTCTTCTAATGTAGAATTGACAATTTTTTGTGCATCTTCCATAATTTTTGCTATAATTGCTTCTGACATATCTACCTCACTAGCAATGTTGATTTTTGAGTTAACACTGCTTTTTTATGCCCAAGCTGGTAGGAATACTGCCATAAATGAGATAAGCAAACCTAGTAGTGCATAAGTTTCAACCATCGCGGTGAAGATAATAGCACGTGCGCTTGCATCTGGGTGCTTAGCAATTAAAGACATACCGCTAACTGCAACTTTACCTTGATGAATACCACTGCCTAAACCAGTTAATGCAATTGGCAAACAAGCAGCCAAGATTCCTAAACCACCCATTGTGCTTAGTTGAACGATATCGCCCAAAGCATCAATTTTAAGTAGAACTAAGAAAGCAATGATAAAGCCATAAATACCTTGTGTTGCAGGTAGCAACTCTAAGATAAGGCATTTTACGAATTTATCTGGATCTTCTGCAGTAACACCTGCCGCTGCTTGACCAGCTTTTCCAACCCCGATTGCACTGCCGATACCAGCAAGACCAACTGCTAAAGCGGCTCCTAAAAGAGCCATAACTGTACCTAATGTCATTTTGACCTCCAAATTTGGAATTATTTTTTATTTTTTTCTATAACTAAGCTGTCGCTTAAGTATACATATTTAGTTTGGCTACCGAGAGGCGCAAATGCCCTACCAGTACCCTCGTAGAATTTACCGAAAAACTCTACATATTGCAAGCGTGAGTTGTGAACGTAAACGCCAAGTGTGTTGATTGCGATATTAAACACGTGACCGCCTAACCATACACAAACAGCACAAACAATGCCAACTACACCGGGGATTAAATCTATAAAGATCATACCCATTTCATTTACAACAAGTCCGATAACGCAAGTGGTAAGACCTAAACCGAACAACCTCGCATAAGACAATATATCACTGAACACATTGACCGCACCATAAAGGTTGCCAAGTGCACCAACAACCGCTTTAATAGGATTCTTTTTACCTACCGCACCGCCCGCAATCAGCATAACAACACCAATTAGTGCAGCTATCATACCAATTGAACCAATAATATCCACGCTAAACACCAACATATTTAATATATAGATGCCACCGCCAGCTAGAATTATCGCCCAACTAAAGTCGCTCAATATGCCATCGAAAACATTGTTTGACTTTATTTTTTTAACACCATTTAATATGAAACCAACTGCAATTTGCACAGCACCAAGGGCTAAACCTAAGCCGAACATAATAAGCGTTTGATCGCCGTCAAGTGGATCAATAAGTTGTAGTGAAGCTAAAAATTTGCCAACTTCAAATGTTGATAATTCAGTTGCGCCCATACCAAACCAACTGCCGAAAATAGTGCCCCAGAAAATTGTAGACAATCCGCAGAAGCCGAACATTTTAATAAATGATCCACTATCTTTAACTGGACGTTTAATAAATAGATATGCAAAGCACGCTATTGTCATCAATAAACCATAGCCAGCATCTGATAACATAAATCCAAAGAAAAGGATATAAAAGAATGCAACAAATGGATTGGGATCCATAGCGCCATAGTTTGGTAACCCATACATAGCAGTTATATTGCCACCGAAAGGTGCAACCAAACCATTGTTTGACATAAGTGTTGGTGGAACTTCACCCTCTTGTGGGTCTTGCACCACATATTCAATTGCAGAAACTGCTTTTGTTAGCGTATCTACTGTGTTATCAACTACTGCCGTTGGCACCCAACCGTCTAGTACAAAAGCACGAGAGGTTTCTTTGCCGTTATCAATAATATCTTGCTTTGCAAGCTCAATGGTGTAGTAGTCACTAAGTAACTTTAATTCACTAGCCGCCGTTAATAATGCGTATCCACGAAGATATGCTTTATTGCGCCTTTCTTCTGCGTCTGAAATATTGTTTTTAATCTCTTTTATTAATGCTGTTGGCGTTGCCTTGTAATCATATCCGCAACGAGAAAACTCACATAACGCAAGCGTCTTTAATAATTCCGCTTTTTCATCTATTGGGGCTATAATTGCAACCATATAAGTCTTGTCATTTGCGTATTTTTGTAGCGTAGCTTTTTCGGTAAGTCCCGATTCTAAAATATCTATCTTGTTTAGTGGAATTAAGCCCACTATCATTGTGATTCTGCTGCTGTCTTTAATCTCACTAAATGGAATATCCAACCCAATATAATCGGATATTTGTTGAAAACTGTTTTGCAAACGCGCTATTTCACCTTTGATTTCCACCATATTGGCGTTTATAGCCTCCATTGCAGATACCTTGGTGAAGATGTCAAATTCATCTTTTACAATATCGGTTAGATCATCATATGTGATCAACTTATTTTCTTTACTTAAATCGAGCGAAACTTCTCTCTTGATCCCCTTAGGTTGCTCTTTATTAAAATGTTTTTCTTGCCTTTTAATTTCCTTTAAAAAAGTAAACGCAAAATTTATGCGTGCCAACTTTTTAGCTATCTCCTCTCTGTGGGCGATATCATTTGGCGTGGTTGTGCCGTCAATTTCGGTAGACTGCGTTACTTCAACAGTCCCCAATCTTGCTAGCACGCGCATTATTTTTCTCCTGTCTTTTTTGTGTGCGACAAGAGTTAGTTTTTTCATACTAACGACTGACATATCTTTCCTTAAATGCTGTAATTATCTCTTCAACTGCTGAAGTTGGGTTGATGCTATTTACCATTTTGCCCGCTTCATTTTTGCCAATGCCTAAAATTTCTTCATACTTTGCTTCCGCGTCGGCTTCGGCTTGCTTTTGAACCGCAATTCTGTCCGCCTTCATTTTGCTTTTAGCCCCATTGATGATGCTATCAGCTTCAGCTTCTGCATTGCTGTTCATTTCACGCGCATCAGATAACGCAGTTGCTATCATGGCATCTGCCTCTGCTTCCGTCGCTACTATCTTTTCGACAAGGTCTTTTATCATTTATATACCCTCTTGCTCGATTGCTGTTATTTTATCCAACCTCTGTTGATGTCTGCCACCCGCAAATGCTGTTGTTAAATATTTTACTACCATATTATAGACACTTTCTTCATCAGAAATTCTGCCACCTAACGCCATAATGTTTGCATTATTGTGTTCTGCACACATTTCTGCGCTAAATATGTCGGTTACGTGTGCACATCTTATGCCATCAACCTTATTAGCTGCAATACTTATTCCTATGCCAGTGCCGCACATTAATATGCCTTTTTCTGCTTCACCCGCGATAATTGCCTTTGCAACTTTAACCGCGTAGTCTGGATAATCGCAAGAATCAGTCGTGTAAGTGCCCACATCAATATATGTTCCACCTATTGATTCAATCGCTTTTATAACTGCTGGCTTCAATACTATTCCGCCGTGATCACAACCTATAACTACTTTCATCTCCGCCTCCTGTCAATGGATAACAATACATTTATTATACTATATTTTTCTAAATTTTGCAAGCCTATTTTGCATATATTTACCAGTTACACTTTTGCAAACTTTGTTAACAAATAGCAATTTTAGCGTAAAAAGAAACACCGCTATTGCGATGCTTATTCCACAGCGTATCCCGCTGTTGCTTTATGTATTCTGTTATTTATTGCAAAATTTGCTTCTTTTTCTTCAAACCACTGCAAAATTATATAATCATACTCCTTTTCTGCTTGCCTTAACGCAGAAAATAAGTTACTTGTGCACTCATTAACATATGTTCCGATGTCGATTTGTTCCGCATTTGCAATACTACTTAAAAATTCAGAATTCCCGATAATAACCGCCCTCTTGCCATCATTATTTGCCAAAAATCTAGCATATTCCGCATGAGCTCCAGCCGAACTTTTAGCCCCGCAACACTTACAAGTTGGCGCATAGTGTTTGTATTTCATACCTGGTGCACTTGCAACTTTGACTTCGCCCTTGTGGTCAACTACAGTGCCTATAACTTCAGCTAGCATTTCAACCGTTATGCCACCCGGCCTTAGCACTGTTGGGATTGCAGATGTTAAATCTAACACAGTACTTTCAATACCAACGCTAGTTTTGCCACCGTCTAAAATCATTGGAATTTTACCCAACATATCCTCATAAACGTGAGCCGCCTCAGTTGGACTTATTCTGCCACTAGTATTTGCTGATGGGGCTGAAATTGCGCAACCCGATTCTGCAATAAGTGCTAACGCAAGTGGGTGATTGGGTATCCGAACCCCCACTGTTTGTAACCCACCAGTGGTAGTTAATGGCAAATCTGCAACTTTATTAAGTACGATAGTTAATGGGCCTGGGCTGAATTTTTCAAGCAACACATATGCCACTTCTGGCACATCACACGCAACCTTAGTTATGTCATCAACGCTTGCAATATGCACTATTAAAGGGTTGTCTTGTGGTCTGCCTTTGGCAATAAATGTAGATTTAACTGCTTCTGTATTAAACGCATCTGCACCTAAACCATACACTGTTTCTGTTGGAAATGCAACCAATCCACCCGAAGCTATTATGCTTGCCGCCTCCGCAACAAGTTCTATTCCACCAACACGCGTTTGCATACTAACTGTTAAGCGTGTAAATA
>JAWXUT010000060.1:0-10558 GCA_044426075.1 Bacillota bacterium | reverse complement strand
ACTGCACTTCTGAACTTAATATTGCATATAAAGGCGAAAAAGGCACGCCCGTTGTTACACTTTATATGGGTGGCAAAGGTAGCAGTAAAATTGAACTTATTGCAACTAGTGGCGACAGAAATATTTATGACGACTTTTTTGACGCGCACGGCGAAGGCATTCACCACATTATGTACAATGTAAAAAATTTGGATATCGCTATAAAAGAAGCTGAGGCTTGTGGCTATAGCGTGGCGCAAACTGGCCATTTTATGAGTGGCAGTGCAGATGTAAATTATGCATATATTCACAAACCAGATACTACAGCATATATTGAACTTATTGAAACAACTATTTTTTTAGGAATTAAAAAAGGCGACTTGCCAATGGAACTGCAACTTGGTGCATTGACGGGAAGCCACCGCAAGTTGAAGTAATAATATGCAATTAAAAATGAAGAATTTTGAATTCACTCAACACAAAGAGTTTGCACATAGCATATAAATAACAACGGATTTATTGCGCTTTTGCGCTTTAGATATTAACAACCGCATTTTGGTGCTCGTACACATTAAGTGGCTTACATTCCACAGTCAAGGATTACATTAAGAGATGAAACAAATTTTGACAATTAAAGAGTATAATCGCACTATTTGCGGTTGTTATCTTTCATTATTTATGCAAGCATTTTGCTGCACTTGTCCCGCGATACTATATGTATCATTGCAGACACTTTATGGGCTAAGCTACACCCAACTTGGGGCGCTTGCCTTTATTACTTTTGCCGTACAAATTATTATTGACATTGCCGCAAGCCACCCCGTAGATAAGTATGGCTTCCGCCCATTTATATTATCTGCACCGATATTTGTAATTGTGGGTGTTGCAGTATTTATTTCAGCACCACTAATATTAGAAAATCCATATCCCCTCTTTGTAGTTGGCACTATGATATTTAGTATTGCAAGTGGATTGCTAGAAGTTATGGTTAGCCCATTAATAGACAATTTACCAACCACAAATAAGGCGCGCTCTATGGCTCTGTTGCACGCATTTTATGGTGTAGGACAAATTTTTACCGTACTTGTTGCAACACTTATGATACACTTTTTAGGCTCCGAAAATTGGCAAATAGTTATGGGAGTATTTATAGTTATCCCTATAATATCCCTTATAATTCTAGCCCCCGCGCCTATTGTAAACAGCAAAGATATCAACCGCACAATAAAGTTTTCAGAGTTTTTAACCAAGCCTACTTTTTTGCTTTTGATGTGTGCAATCTGCCTTGGCGCTATGTGCGAAATTATTATGGCACAATGGGCAAGTAGCTTTTTTGAAACAACACTTGGTTTTGAAAAATTGTATGGCGACTTGTTAGCACTCTGTAGCTTTTCAATTTTCTTTACTGTAGGAAGACTGATTTATGCCAAATTCGGCAAGCACTTATCGCTTTCAAACGCGTGCATATTAGGCTCAATTATAACCGCTGTATGTTATGCTGTTTTGGTGTTCCAAAGCAATGTTTGGGTATCCATAGTGGCGTGTGCGGTTAGCGGTTTTGGCGTTTGTATGCTATGGCCGGGCACAATTACACTTGCTACAACCGCATTTCCAAATGCAAGCACAAAGTTGTTTGGCACGCTTAGTGGTGCGGGTGACTTGGGTGGCGCAATAGGCCCATTTTTACTGGGTATAATTGCTGACGCTGCAGGGCTTCAAATTGGATTATCTGTTGCAATAGTTGCTGCAGTATTAAACATTTTTGTACATTTGATTATCAAAAAGCGCACAACAACTGTCAGTTAAATTCAAGTGGCAGTGCGTGTAATTGCAATCCATTTTTATGGCAGAACGATCTAAACGTATCATATCTAACTGTATAATTGCTATTAAAAGCACTATAATCTGCTAGAGCAAAATAATGTTCTAGCGGTTTTGTTTTATCAAAACTAGTTATTGGCAATGTGGGCAGTTGAAAATATGAAGTCATCTCTTGCGTTCTAGAATCGGAAGTTAAAAATAGCGCCCGCTTCCCCGCACGCAGTGCCATTACATTTGCGTGAAATCGCGATCCCATTGAAAAATCACATTCTTTTAACCCCGCAAGCCACATGTCTTCTGATAAATAAATCTCTTTTTTTCTAGCAAGCCAACTGGAAATATAGTCATAATATGCGTTATCTTGGGCGTGCATAGGCATAAATTGGTGCTTGGTTTGTTCCACAAATGTGGCATTTCTATCCGCGCAATAGCTCAAAAAATGTTTTTCTGGCACTTTTAATGGTATGTGAAATGTGCTAAAATTGCTGCTTAATGCACCTCTGCCGTATTCCCCCGACACCCGCAAATATGGATTGTTCCAGTAATACATTGAGGGGCAACCGATAACTTCTATATTTTTTATGCCGTGCGTTTCAAGCACAGATGCCGTATATTCACCCCGCACACCAATAGTTGCGCGCTCGCCAATTTTTTGCAACAACCTTACAACTTGGGGTTGCAGTATAAAACGCTGACTGGTGCTACTAGCTTGCACGCCCACACTTATAGGAATAAATGGTATGTCGGTTTCATCAAGCATACGCTCAATGTGAGGATAGGTGTCTGCTTCGCGTATCCATATTAAATCGGTGATTATAACATTTTCAAGCCCCTCAAATTGTGGCGCGTTGTAGTCAACTCGTTCAGTTTTAAATAGTCGTTGAATTGCTGTCCAAAACACCAAATTCCCCGTATTCAGTCCTAAACTATCTATTGCGCGCTCTAAATTCCCACTGCAATCCACCTTACTTTTTAATAATCCTGTAGCCATAATTCACTATGCCCTCCCCTTTGCGCCCAATCGCTCATTTAATTTTGTTTTTAGACGGTCTTTGTCAAACAGCCAATAGAATATCAATTTTTTCCACATACTTGCAGTGTGGACGCTGTATTTTTCACTAAAATAGTGGTTGCTAAACTTTATTCCACTATAATGATAATTGATGTCACGCGACCATATCTCACTAAGTTTTATATCACTTCTGCCGTCATACAACTCGTCTTCAAATATAAATACATCAAAAACGCCTCTGTCCGACACGGTTGCGTGGTGCATTAGCATTTCAAACGGTGCAGATATATCTATATTTCGCCAGTCCAAACGCTCGAGGCTTACGCCGTCAATAGACAACAGCGTGTTTTTTATATCCTCAATGTATGTGAGCGCGGCGCGGTGCATCTCGCCAATTGTGTATCGTGCGGGATATGACATTTCGCTGTCTTCAAATATAACCTCGCCCGCCTTACAATTGTATCCGACAGTTGAGGGTTCGCAAGATGACATTGTAACTTCCCTAACACCACCAGTTATTGAGGGGGTAAAATCATAAAAAGACTCAATATTAATGCCCATACGCGCTATGTCATCTTTAAATTTTGTAGCGTTGCGGTGGATATAAATTGCGTCAATATTGTATCCCAACAACTGCGAGAGTATTACTTCGGCGCGCCCACTATAGCCAATGTCAAAAGCAACCTCGTTTTTACCTATCAAAGATGCAAAATATTCCGCCAAATCCTTTTTATAGCTTGCCAAATTTTCTGCGCTAAAATAGCCGTCAACTATGCTTTCAATCACCATAACATACTCGTCATAACTGTTAAAAGGCTTGTCAAGTATAATTTTTTTAGGGAGAACCACATCTTCCACCCTATCAACACTCAAAGTGGGAAGTATTAAACTTATTATTTTTCTGGGGGAAGAATTGCGCCAATCTGCGTACTCACCCAGCTGCATAAAGCTCTTTTTATCCACCACAGTAAGCGGGAAAAGCGACTTTCTTGATATGTGAAGATACGATTGTTCGCCCCCATAAAGCGCCTTGTATGCTAGCATTGGAAGATAGCCGTCACGCGCAATAAAGTGGATTTTATTGTATTTTTCGCCCTTTTCGCGTATGAATTTTGCAACACCTAATATGTGCATTCCAAGCGGATAGCCGCCCATAAACTGCGGGCTTGCGTTAAAGTTGCTGCCTTCTTTGTACGACATATATGGATTATCGCACATTCTGTTATATGCCACCGCAAGTGCCGAACGCGTACCAAAATATTTCAGCCCCGCCTCCAAATTCAACCAACTTGAAGTGGGTTTTTCATATTTATTTGCAGTGTCCGAATAAGAAATATCGCTTATACTATTAAAAAATACATCTTTACAACTAGGATAGAACCACGCATCAATCCCCGCTTCACCCGCCGCCACCTTGTCTGAATCCCAGTTGTCACCTATATGAAAAAGTTCTTCTGTGCCAATTTTTAAATCTTTAACAACATAAGGGAACAATTTTCTTCCACTTTTAGACAACCCTATTTCACCCGACAAATACAACTTTGCAATGCGGTTGTAGCCGTTATGTTGCAGTATTCTTTTAACCACATCACCGCTAAGATACATATCCGACACGCATATTATCTTCTTATCCAAAAATAGCAGTAACTCATATATGTTTTTTACGCTGCGGCGCGCGTTGCAACTCTCAATTTCTAACGCCTCTTCATATCGCGTTAGCGCCTTTACAATATCGTCGCTGTAACCATAAATTTTTTGCAACTCTAAATAGATATCTTGCATTGTGATATCTTGTACTGTTATGTTCCTAACCCTAGCAATATGCTCTGCAAATGCTCTATTGGTGCCGAAATCATCGTTTCTGCCACTTATTTTATAGAATTCTTCATTCATCAATGAAAACATATCTTTGGGCTCGTGATATGGTCGCGTTACTAAAGTGTCAAATATATCAAAACTATAATACTTGTATCCGCTGGTTGCAAGCAATGTTATCAATTCATTATATCTGCCATCCCACGCCATTGTTATACTGTAAAAATGGTGGTCGGTTGGAGTGGTGCGCTGAATTTTTCCACCCATTCCCGTACGCAACTTGCTTATTAAAATGTCCTTATCCTTGGCACTAATAATAGAATTATATACGTTATCCACCCAAAATCTGCAATACAATGCCCGCCACTTTGCAAAATGTGCAATGTTTTCTGCACTCGCGTTAACACTTAATAAATAATGCTCCACCGCGCTAAATACATAAATAAGGTCATCAATATTTTTATAATATTTATCCACCTTGCCATGCAAACTTGTGGACGCGTTATTGTGCTGAAAATAAAAATAATACGCATATTCGCACGAGGCAATTCGCTTTACTAGGTTCATTATTATGGTGCTGAACAAAAAGTCTTCTGTCATTATAATATGCCTATCTATAGTGGAAATATAGGGCAATGCCTGCTCCCACAACTTGCGCCTATACAACTTATTCCACACTGTGTGCCATATAAAACACTGACCCTCTTGCGCCATATACTTGTCAAAAACTTCGCCATCTTTAACATCGCCAAAATCATAATTATGATACATACTATGCACATAGCGCCCCACGCCTTCCGCCTCGTGCACTATCTTTGCAACCACAACATCTGCACCAGTTTTATTAGCGCAACTCACTAAACATCTTATAAAATCAATAGAAATATAATCATCACTATCCACAAATGCAATGTATTTTCCCGTGGATTGCTTAATTCCAGTAACCCTTGCCGCAAACAAACCCTTGTTTTTACTATGCAACAACAAACTCACCCTACTGTCGCGCTCTGCATATGATTCCGCTATATTTCTGCTATCATCAGTGCTACAATCATCTACAACTATAACTTCTAAATTACTGTATGTCTGCTGACAAATACTATCTAAACACCTATTTAAATATGCACTTGTGTTAAACACCGGCACAATTATTGTAACTTTATCACTAGCTTCCACCATATCACACTCCAAATTTTAATAGTGGAATTATTGCCAGCAATATATAATATATACAAAAAGAGCCGCAAAGAAATAAATCCTTACAGCCCTTTATTTAATCAAAAATGATTATTGCGCTACATATTCAAAATTAATTTTTGCATCACAACCAAAATATATATCTTCGCCAAAAGTGATGTCTGCTTCTTTCCCTTCATAATTTATTTCTTGCATATTGCAGCAATATTGAAAAGCACCGTCGCCAACAAATGTAACGTTTTTAGGAATTATTATGCTAGTTAATGATTCGCAATTCCAAAAAGCACGAAACCCTATGCTAGAGATATTTTCGCTTAGTATAATTTCTTTTAAGTTTTTACAACTAGAAAAAGCACCTTCTCCAATTGAGGTTACGCTATCCATTCCATTTACTATTGTTAAGCTAGTACAATTAGAAAATACGCCGTCTTCTAAAACCGTAATATTGCTAGGCAACGTTATTTCTTCTAAACTTGTACATTTACAAAAAGCATGCTGCCCTATAGTAGTTAAATTTTCAGAAAGTTCTATGCTTTCTAATGCAAAACACTCAAAAAACGCACTATTGCCAATGCTAATAATATTATCGAGATTATTAACTGTTTCTAGTTTCATACAGCCCTCAAATGTGCCATAATCAATAGCTGTTATTTTATCATTAAAAGTAATGCTTTTTAATGTGACATTGTCAGCAAATGAATTGCTTTTTAAATACGTGATGTCTTCGGGAATAACAAAGTCAACTATTCCTAGTGCGGGAGGCACAAACATTAAGCTTGTAGCGTTTTGAGAATAAATAACTCCATCTTTACTGATATAATACTGATTGTTTTCAGATATGATAATTTCTTTTAGGCTAGTGCAATTATTAAAGGCGTCAAACGATACCACCATAGCATTGTCTGGCAATGTTATACTTTCTAACTTCTCGCAATAACTAAATGCCCATTGCCCGATGTAAGTAATGGTATCTGGCAACACGATTGTTTCAAGATTGGTGAAATATTGAAAAGCATACGTTGCTATTGTAGTTACTGGATATCTGCCATTTTCTCCATCATCATAAGAAGACGGAATTACAATTTCTGTTATAGTTTCTCTATAATCGCTATACACGCTATTTTCAAATTCTACAGAATATGTATTAGTCTGTTCACTAAATGAAAAATTCAATCCGTCCGTGTAATAATACTCGGTAATCTCTTGCCACTTCGCATAAAGTTTCATATCCTCAAATATAGGGTCATAACTTGTAAACTGCTTATCATTAGCGCTGCTGCCCGTAAACCAACCAAGGAATTCGTATCCTTCTTGAACAGGGATAGGCAATTCTAAACATTCGCCCGCAACCACCTCTTGCGTTTCGCTCGTCAAATTATAAAACGCATTAAATTCTACTGTAACTATTTTCTGAGCTTCAACCTTGATGCCTAAATCATTATTCCCTATCCACCAATTGCCGTTTTCGCCAACATATGGATCTGGATTTTGCATAGAGCAAGAAAGCTCCGTTCCGTCATCAAATGCTATTGTCAAAAGAAAATCATCATAAGAAATACTTTCTATTTCTTTTCCGTCAATTAGCGCTAAAATCTCATTTATTAACTCTTCTTCACTTCCTAAATCGCCACTATCTGTAACAGCGTCTTCCTCGGTTGTACTTTCACCGCTACAACCAACACATAGCATAACCATAAATGCTAGCATAAGAATCAATATAATGCTTTTTGTAATTTTTTTCATAATGCTTACCTCTTTAACATTATATCACACAATTGTTAATTTTTAAAGATGAATTTTAATGAGTTGCCTTAAAACAAAAAACTGACTCCATTTAAGAAATCAGTTTTATCTTTGTACGCACTATTCGATGCAATTTAATTTTCCCACCAGTGCACACTGTAAAGTGAATAGTGGCGGGATTTATATTATAGTAAGCTTGCTGCCTCTTTATCAACAACTATTGTAACATCTGCGTGTTGTTGCAAGATGCTTGCGGGGCAACTTTCAGTGACACTGCCTTGCACCATTGCTTTTACTGCTTCCGCTTTGCCTGCGCCACTGGCTACAAGCAATATCTTTTTCGCGTTCATAACGTTTTGGATACCCATAGTGATTGCTTTGGTAGGCACTTCTTCTACACTTGTGAAAAATCTTGCATTTGCTTCTAGGGTGTCTTGCTTCAAATTTACTATGTGAGTTGTGCTGTTAAATGGTGTGGCGGGCTCGTTAAAACCGATATGTCCGTTTCCACCCAAACCTAACAATTGTATGTCTTGCACATATTTTGAAAGTAGAGCGGTGTACTCTGTTGCATTTTTTTGCAAGTCATCACCAACACCACTTGGCACATAGGTTCTACTTTTATCGATGTCTATATGGTTGAATAATTGGTCATTCATAAAATATCTGTAACTTTGATCGTGCGTGCCGTCAAGCCCGATGTACTCATCTAGGTTTACTGCGGTCACTTTGCTGAAGGATATCGCTCCGCTAGTGTATGCTGCAATTAAATTCTTATACAATCCAATTGGCGTTGAACCAGTGGCTAATCCCAATATTGCTTGTGGATTTTTGGCGACTTCTTCTATGATAACTTGGGCTGCTTTTGCACTCATATCAATGTAATCTTCTGCGATAATAATTTTCATAAATACCTCTTTAGTTAATTATATATTATTTTGTATTTGCAACCATTTTAAGGTTTCTTGGTGAATCTGGATTGAATCCCAACTCTTCAGACACGTGCGTTGCAATAAGCTCAAGCGCCATTGCGTATATAAATGGAGCTTCTAATTCCCTTGTTTTTGGCATAATTAGCGCGCTTGAGGCAATATCTGATATCTGTTTGATGTCTGTAATCGCAATAATATTTGCACCAAGAAGTGATAATCTGGTGGTCATATTTATAAACTCTTCGCTAAAAACTGAATCGGGGGCAACAATCACGATGTTGGTGTCTTCTTCAACTATAGCAATTGGTCCGTGCATAAAATCTGTTGTGGAATATGGGCGAGAAAACTTGCACGCAACTTCCATCATCATATGCGAAAATTTAGCAGCCACGCCTTGCATCATTCCCCTTGAAAGCACAATAAAATTGTTAATGTTTGCGTTTTGTTTTGCAAAGGATGCAAGTTTATCGCTATTTTCATTTATAAATGTTTCAAGTGCTATTGGAATAGTTGAAATATTCATTTTAGCAGGATTAGAACTTAACGCATTTGCAAGCATATACATTACGGTTAGTTGCGATACGTATGTTTTTGTAGAAACAACACTGCGCTGCTCGCCCGCTTTTAAATAAATATGGTAATCACATAACTTAGCAAGTGTGCTGTCTGGATTATTTGTAACTGCTATGGTTAGCGCGCCTGACTTTTTAGCTGACTCTGCAACGATAATTGTATCTTCGCTCATACCGCTTTGAGATACTGCTAACACCATATTTTTGCTCAAATTTACACTTGCACCATAAATTGTTGCTATTGAGGGGCTAAATTTACTTACCATAAATCCGCCAACAACTTCAACCATATACTTAAAATATGTTATTGCTGTATCACTTGCGCCACGCGCTACAGTTGTTATATTTGTAATTCCTCGCGTTTTTGCGCTGTGCGCGATACTTTTAATTACATCACGGTTCATATCTATTGTCTCACGAACCACGCTAGGGGCTGATAGTAATTCTGTTAATGTGAATGACATCTTTTTCTCCTAAAATGTTATACTATTATTATATCCAAATTACCCCTATTTGTAAAACGAATTGCTCAATATTTGTGTTTTTTTGATTATTTATTTACTTATTTGCACTATTTGGTAATAGGAGTTGCTGCCAATACATCATACAATGCCGCCACTGTATCTATAATGGTAGTTGCGCCCGCCTGAACCAACTCTTGTTTTGTGCGGAACCCCCAACTAACCAACACACAAGGCACCTCCGCATTACTAGCAAATTTAACATCAACTTCGGAGTCACCTACATAAATAACATTGTCCGCTTGAAGCTCTTTTTTTGCAATATACATCATATCACACGCGGGTTTTGCGGGCACTCCGTCACGCTGCCCAATTATAACATCAAACGACGCGCCAAAATGTTTTAGCACCAAAGGGTGTGCGTCTTTATGCGGTTTGTTTGTAACCACACCTAACTTATATCCCGCATTTTTTAGTGCAGAAACAAGGTGCATTATCCCCTCATATGGCATAGTGTTATCACTGTTGTGTTCGCCATAGTAGTCAAGAAAATCAGCTAGCACGTTAGCGGTTTTTTGTTCACTTGTGCCGTCTTGCACCGCGCGTTCAATTAACTTTTTTGCGCCGTTACCCACAAATGAACGCACCTCTTGCACGCTTCTCTCTGGCATACTGTGTGCACTTAACACATAGTTTACACTTTTATGTAAATCTGTCAATGTGTCTAAAAGTGTGCCATCTAAATCAAATAAAATTCCTGTGCTTTTCATGTTAACCCTTGTTGATTATATCTTTAATTTTTGATAAGCTATATCCAGTTTTCTCTGCAATAGCAACCAAGTCATCGTGCTCCAACTTGCTCTTTTGGATACCTAAACTACCGCTATGCTTACACCTAACCTCACCAAATTCGCTTTTTACTGTTGTTATATTTCGCTCTAACATCTTCCTTTTAAGCGTGCTGTATCTAACACCTATGGTGGTGGTGTGCTTAAATATAAGGTCGATATATTTATCCTCTTCGGA
>JAWXUT010000059.1:0-10607 GCA_044426075.1 Bacillota bacterium | reverse complement strand
GAGATTAGTCCGCTTATTTCTAAGAAAAATGTGGCAGAATATAAAGAATTTTTGTCAGACTGTGAGATTGCATTTGCAACTTGGGGGATGACGCATTATACTGTGGAAGAGATAAAACAACATTTTCCTAGTTTAAAGATACTATTTTATTCAGCGGGAACGGTACAAACGTTTGCTTCTGAGTTTTTAGAATGCGGAATAAGAGTTTGTTCTGCAAACTATGCCAACGCAATTCCGGTGGCGGAATACACATTTGCGCAGATTGCACTTGCAACTAAAGGATTTTTTCGTTCTGCAAAAAACTACAAATTGAATCCGCTATATGCGTTAAAATATGCCTATTCTTGTGACGGAAACTTTGCAACTAAAGTAGGATTAGTTGGTTTGGGTGTAATTGGAAGCCTAGTGGCAGAAAAATTAAAGGGGCTTGATGTTGAAGTGTTGGCGTGCGACCCGTTTGTTTCAGCAGAGAGGGCGGCAGCACTTGGCGTAAAACTTGTTTCAAAAGAAGAGTTGTTTGCAACTTGCGACGTAATAAGCAATCATTTAGCGAACAAAAAAGAACTCAATAATGTATATAATTTTAAATTATTCCATAGTATGAAAAAATATGCTACATTTATAAACACCGGCAGAGGTGCGCAAGTAAATGAATGCGGATTGGCGTTAAGTTTATTGCTTCGCCCATCAACAACAGCGGTGCTTGATGTAATTAAAGCGGAATTTTTCCCATACGTTTCACCATTATTTTATATGAGAAATGCAATTTTGACTCCTCATGTAGCTGGTAGCATAGGCAAAGAAACAATGCGTATGGCGCACTTTATGATGGACGAGTTGCAGAGGTACGTGGCAGGAGAAGAACTTAAATATGAAGTCAAAGCAGAAATGCTTGCAAAAATGGCATAGGGGAGTTTTATGTTAAACGCAATATTGATTATTTTTGGGGCAGTTGTATTGTTTATAATTGGTGAGTTGTTATATTGGGCGTTACTAATGCCTAAAGACAGCAAACCAAACAAAAAAAATGGTATGCTTCATTATTTTCGCAAAGATTTAGCTGCATATCCCAACGTGTATAGGCACTTTATGGGCCTAGAGGTTTTAGATAATGCAGTTGTAGATAATGATTATATATATAATGCAATCGCGCTAGAATGCAAGTTTGTGGAGCACAGATTTGACTGTTCGGACTTTAGATTGCAACTTATGATTAGGTTGTATATTGATTGCAAGGATCAAATGGAACCTCGCGTTGTAGAACTTATTGAAAAAACATTTTTAGATTTCAAATATTTTATGGACGAAAAGGGCGCTGACAGTATGTGTTATTGGTCAGAAAACCATCAAATACTATTTGCTACAAGCGAATATTTAGCTGGTCAAACTTTTAAAGACAGAATTTTTACGAATTCTGGAATGACTGGTCGCGAACATATGGAAAAGGCTGAAGCCCGCATTAAAGCGTGGATATGGCAACGCTTCAATTTTGGATTTTCAGAATATTATAGTAACACATATATGTTAGAAGATTTGGGCCCAATGTCCAACTTTATTGAGTATGCAGAAAATCGTGAAATGGCAGAACAAATGCGTATGATTATGGATTTATTCTGGTTTGATATTGCAACACACAGCGTAAAAAATAGGTTTATGGCAGTTAGTAGCAGAATGTACGCTAACAACAAAAGGGGCAATATGCAGGGCAATAGTATGCTTGCAAGCCAAAATTTGCTTTGGGGTGAAGAAATGGCTGAAAAATTATTGTCTGAAGCCAATCTTTGTTCAAATGAGCGTATTTTGATAGAAAAAGCATTAAAGGTTCCTACAAATGACATGGGATTAAACTTTGTAATGCTAGTAAAAAGAGGTCTTTATAAATTGCCAGACGCAATTAAAGGCATTGCTTTAAGTGATGAAGATGTTGTAATTAAAGCAAGTTCTGGTTTGTCACCACAAGATTTGGTCAGTGAAGATTTAGTTGGGCAAGAACCTCATCAAATTATGGCTCAACTTGGCGCAGAAACATTTACTAATCCCGAAGTTGTAGAAAATACACTATCATATTTGAAGCATAACAAGATGTTCCGCAACAACTTTATATTCTATTTTAAATTTTTTAACACCACTATTCCAAAGATGATTGGCGTTAATAATATTGCGGATAAATTTAAATTACGCACACACGGCATTGCACTAAGTAGAGGAAATGTTTACACATACAAAACTAAAGATTATGCGCTTACAACTGCGGTTGGAAATAGCGTTGATGAGTGCGGCGCGCAAGAGCATATTTGGACTGCAAACTTGGGTGAAAACCTAACAATTTTTACAACTCACCCCGCTCAAGATAATAAAAATTTTGAAAGTTCTGCGGGCTATTGGATAGGCAATGGCAGAAGACCAATGAGCGCTCAAAAGGAAAATGTTAATATCACAATTTATCGTATACCAACACATAAACGCGTGTTTGAGTTCCTAAAAGCTAACATTACGCATACCTATATGCCTAAAGAGTGTTATGATGAGTTTGAGTTATGTGGCGATAGAGTGTATGCAAGAAAGGGCAACACACTAGTTGCTTTAATTGCAAATGGCGAGTTGAAGTATAGGGCATATAATCCAGATTCACTTAAACCAATGTACAAGACAAAGACCGCAAGAAATATTATTCCTGAGTTGCTAATAAAGGGTGAATTTGATTTAGTTCACGAAGGCAAAGGTGGAGACTATCACGCATATATAACCGAACTTTCTTCACTAGATAAAGAGAGTTTTGCAGCATTTAAGGCGCGTATTGAGGCAACAAAAATACAATTTGTGGGCGACAAAGTTGTGTATGATTATAGGGGTAGTTTGTTGACGCTTGACTATAAAGGCGAGTTTACAGACGACGGCGAAATTATTGACTATAATTATGATAGATTCGATAGCGTATACAGCAAAACAGAGCGCAAGGCGGAAGAGATTGTAATTAAAAATGGCAAAAAATCCGTCACACTAAACCTAGAAAAATGCACAAGAACTGTAGTTGATTAAGAGGTGATTTATGGCTAGACCAAACATAATTTTTTATTTTTCTGACCAACAACGGGCGGATACAATAACCGAAGAGCTTACCCCTAACTTATGTGCGTTAGCGGGAGAGGGCATAAAATATGACAACAATTTTACTTGTCAGCCAGTGTGTGGACCCGCGCGTGCGTGCATTCAAACGGGAGTGTATGGCACAGAAAACGGCTGTCATATAAATGGAATTGCGGTAAAAAATATAGATAATAATCCACTTTTGGCAGAAATATTCAAAGAAAACGGATATAATACTGCATATGTGGGCAAGTGGCATTTAGCAACAGATAAGTTTAAAATGGGTGGTGTTAATGTGGAAACAACCGCAATCCCACCAGTGCGCAGAAAGGGTTATGATTTTTGGCGTGCCGCCGATGTTTTGGAATTTACTTCACACGGATATGACGGATATGTATTTGATGAAAACGGCAACAAATGCGATTTCAAAGGTTATCGTGCAGATTGTATAAACGATTATGCGCTTGAATTCTTAGATAAAACAGACAAAAACCAACCATTTTTTATGTTTGTTTCGCAAATAGAGCCACATCAACAAAATGACAGAAATTGTTATGAGGGTTACAAACCTACAGTTGAAAGTTATAAAAATCATCCAATTCCAGACGACTTAAACTTTTTGCGAGGCAATTACAACAAGCACTATCCCGATTATTTATCGCAAGTAAATAGATTGGATTACAATGTGGGCAAGTTGGTTGCAAAGCTAGAGGAGTTGGGCATTGCAGATAACACAATAATTCTGTACACGTCAGACCACGGGTGTCATTTTAAGACACGCAATCTGGAGTATAAACGAAGCTGTCATCATTCTGCAACACATACGCCATTAATTATTAAAGGTGGCGAGTTTGCTGGCGGAAAAGTTGAAAAGCGCCTAACAAGTTTAATTGATATTCCACCAACGCTATTGCAAATGGCGGGCATTGCGGTTCCTAGCCACTATCGCGGTGAACCATTGCAAAGTTTTGTTGCAGATAGCAAAAAGAAGCACGATGCGGTTTATATGGAAATATCAGAAAGTCAAGTGGGTAGGGCAATTATAACAGAAAAATACACTTATGCCGTTAAAAGTCTATCTCCTTTTGTGTTGAAAAAGAGTGCAAGCTTCTATTTTGATAACTTTTTGTATGATAACGAGGCTGATCCTAACCAGAAAGTCAACTTGATTCGCAGCAAAAAACACAAGGATATTGTGCGTGAAATGCGTATGAAACTTAAAGAAAAAGTGCGTGAAGTAGAGGGCAAAAGTGTCCATATTTTTAACAAAATAATATAAACAAGGTCGTTTATTGTCTAAACTTGCATAAGCACACTTTTATATGGCAAAATATGCGGCAAAACCGATTGCAATAGATGGTAGTCTGTGCTATAATATGCATAGAATAGCTTTATATTAAGGCTCAAACGAGGTTACAATGTTCTTTTTGAATTTAATAAACAGTACATCCGATATTTCAACAATGCTAATTTGCGGATTGGCATTTATTTTGGTTGTTGTTTTTTCTATAGTTATGCACGAAATTTCGCACGGATATGCTGCGTTATTCTGCGGTGATGCAACGGCAAAAATTAGCGGAAGATTAACACTTAATCCAGTTGAACATTTTAATTGGATGGGCGCATTGATGTTCTTTTTAGTCGGGTTCGGTTGGGCAAAACCAGTTCCAATTAATCCAAACAACTTTAAAGAATACAAAAAAGGTATGCTAATTGTAAGTTGTGCGGGTGTTGTAACAAACTTACTGCTTGCGGGCATCGGGCTGCTTTGTTTGTATCTTTTAGCACCTTTGTATGTGCGAACTTTTGACAATGCAACAACTTCGGTTCTTGTAGATTTTGCATTCTATTTAGTTATATATGGTATACAAATCAACTTTATGTTGGCAATGTTTAACTTGTTGCCCATATATCCACTTGACGGATATAATGTTGTAAACACATTGCTTCCTAACAACACAAAATATCAAGCTTTTATGATAAGATATGGCTTTATGGTGCTAATTGGTTTGATTCTTATTGGCAATGTTGGCAGTTCTTTGGGTATAGCTTGGTTGGATATTTTTGGACTATTTAGCGATTTAATCGTTGATTTAATAAATAAAGTATTGTTTTCGGGGATAATTAATTTTTATGGTATTGGTTGATAACGAAGAAAAATTTGAATATGAATGTATGGGTACAGACGGCCCAGTTCCACCAGATATTCTGTTGAATCTCTGCAAAAGTGGTGATGTTGATATTGTAGATATTTTTATATCCGATATTACAGAAAGATATATAGAATTTGTGTCTAGTATGCAAGAAACAGACTACGAACAAATCAGCATCTTTTTGACTTATGCTAGTAAGTTGCTTGAATTGAAGTCAAATAACCTTATCCCACAAACTAATTATGAAGAATATGAAGAAGAAGATTTATCAGCTGAAAACGATAGGTTTATGATGAATCTTAACGAATACAAGATTTTGTCCGATGCCGCCGCTAAATTGGGTGACACAGAACAGTTGAATCGTTTTTATCGTGCACCAATGTATGGCAAAGATGATTATGAGTTAATTATGAAGAATTTTAGTATTGATAGAATGATTGGCACTTTTTCATCACTATTAGAAAGTTTTGAATACGATGATTATGTAGAGGAGCCACGCACAATAGAAAAAGAGCGCTTTACAGTAGCTGAGCGTATTTCAGAATTGGTTGAATCGGTTAGGGCGTTTAAAAAGTTGCGTTTTTACGAGATGTTCCGCCCAGATTTTGGCAAAATTGAAGTTATAAACACATTTTTAGCGCTTCTTGAAATGCTAAAACAACAGATAATTACGGTTGAGCAAAAGGAAGCGGGTGGAGATATATCTATAACTTATAGAGAAGAGTTTGACAACTTAAATGAAGAAGCTAGGGAGGAATTATTTAAAGATGTTGAAGAATACAATTGAGGCACTAGTTTTTGCTTCGGGTAAAGAGATCCCAAAAAGTGAAATTTACTATGGCTTGAAAGATTTTCATAGCAAGCAAGAGATTGACAATGCTATTGAAGAGGTTAAAGCTACATATTGTGGCGAGTGCGGAATAATACTAATTGACGTAAACGACAAGTTGCAGTTTCAAACAAATGTGGCATATGGCACACTATTAAAAGAGCTTTTGCAAGAGACAAAAGAGCGCGAAATTAGCAAGACATTGTTGCAAGTAGTTGCAATAATTGCATACAAACAACCAGTAACCAAGCAAGAAATTGAAGAGTTGCGTGGCGGTTCTAGTGCCGATTATGCAGTTGCAACGCTCATCAAGCACGATTTAATTCAGCCAGTTGGCAGAAAAGAAGCCATTGGTTATCCTATTTTATATGGAACAACAGATGAGTTCCTTAAAAAATTCGGTATTTCTGCGGTTGAAGATTTGCCAGATTATGCGCAAATTATGGAAGATATTCGCAACAACTACGAAAAATACTATGGCGGAAGTTCGGGATTATATTATGATCGTGAGATTGATGAGAGCCAAACTCCTATCACAAACAGCACAAATGTTGATGTTGCTAGTGCAATATTCAATGGTGATGAAGATGATGAGGAATTGCCAGACTTCTTAAAAGATGAAGATATTGTAGAGGTGGAATAAATACGTTTGCATATTAACTTAGTGTAATTACATACTAGGTGTATGCAGTTGATAATTATATTTTTAGGTGTAACTGCTGTTGTAGTTGCACCTTTTTTATGCAAAATACATCTATATATTGATGCAAATTCTATGGAAATTGCGGGTGAAGCAGGCGTATTTTTTTACAATTTAGGTGTTAATTTATGCTATGAATCTGGGGTGATTACAATAAAATATGGCAAAAAAAGCAAGAAGATTGCAATCAAAGACATATCGCACACATCAAAAAAAGACAAGAAAAAATATAAAATATCCTTAAAAAATAGTCCTAAAATAATCAACAGTGCTATAAAAATAACCGTTGCAACAAGTAGTGACACAACTATAATTATGCCCTATTTAACAACGGCGGGTGTTGTTTTAAACTCAATAGTTAGTGCAATTGATGTGCCAATTGAGTGCGACATTAATTTGCAAAATCTAACTGAAAAAACTGTAAATTGTGCGGATGTTAACATAAAAATTAAGTGCAATATTGTACTAATAATATCATCAATTTTTACTATACTAGTAAATAGTTTAATAGCTACAAGGAGGGCAAATGAGCGGAGTAGAAATAAAAAGTATGCTCGATGAAGCGGTTGAAGCGCTGAAAAGTATGCTGTCAAAAGACAATGTGATTGGGGCACCAATAAGTACAGAAGGGGTAACTATAATACCAGTTAGCAAACTTACAACTTGTTTTGCAACGGGCAATGTAGAACCCAAAAATGTAAAAATAAAGTTGAGTATTGATACAAACAAAGAGTGCATTGCGGGTGGCGTTGGCGGTGGTGTTCACGTGTCGCCAGTGGGCTTTTTGGTTGTAGATTGTGGCGCAGTTAGATTTATAAAAACACAAGGAGATAATGTAGATAAATGGTTAGATATGGTTCAAGACATTGTGCACTCACGCAAAAAATAATTTGGGCAACAGTAGTTGTAACACTTATTGGGTTAAGCGTGTTATGCTTGTTTCCAATTAAGCAAAACAATGTGGTTGCAGAGGCTGCAAGTGGTTCTGCTACAATTGTAATGGAGGCAACAACAAATAGAGTGCTATCAAGTAGTAATGAAATGGCTAGGCTTCCTATGGCAAGCACAACAAAAATTATGACCTCGTTTTTAGCGATTACAAATTGCGATATAAATGAAGTGGTTACAATCCCCAAAGAGGCGGTTGGCATTGAGGGCAGTTCAATTTATTTGAGAGAGGGTGAAAAGTTGACGGTTAAAGAGCTGTTGTATGGGCTAATGATGCGTTCTGGAAACGATGCTGCCGTAGCACTTGCCATTCACGTTGGCGGTAGTGTTGAAGGTTTTGCAGATATGATGAACGCTAAAGTTGCAGAACTTGGCTTAACAAACACGCATTTTGTAAACCCTCACGGATTGCACGATGATAATCATTATACTTCTGCATATGACCTTGCCTATATTTCTAGCATAGCTATGCAAAATGAAACGTTTAAAGACATTGTTTCAACTAAAAATATAACAATTGAGGGCGATACGGAAGACGAAACGCGATACTTTTATAATAAGAATCAAATGTTATCGTTATATAATGGTGCAAATGGCATTAAGACGGGTTACACTACAAATTCTGGTAGGTGCCTAGTAAGCAGTAGTCTTATTGACGGAATGCAAATTGTGTGCGTTGTGTTAAATGTTTATGATATGTGGAATGAGTCAATGGCGCTTATGGATACTGCCCACGCAACGTATAGTATGCAACACATTGTGGATAGTTCTGCAGTGCTTAGGGATATTGATGTTGTTTGCAGCAAGTTGACAAGTGTGGGGGTAAAGTGCAACAGTGATTTCTACTATCCGTTGAAAAAAGATGGTAGTGAAGTTGTTGATATTCAAATAGAATGCGCAAAAAGTGTTCAAGCACCGCACAATATGAGTGAATTTGTGGGGGAAATTAAAATAAACCTTGAAAATCGCTTGCTTTTTTCAGATAAAATCTATACTATGGTAGATATAACAGAATTAACTTTTAAAGATAAAGTAAAGGATTTTTTAAGAATAGGAGATTAAAATGCGTTTAAACAAGTACATTGCTGATTGCGGAGTTGCAAGCAGAAGAGCCGCCGACAAAATGATTGAAGAGGGAAG
Source organism: Bacillota bacterium (assembly GCA_044426075.1). GTDB lineage: Bacteria > Bacillota > Clostridia > Christensenellales > DTU072 > JAWXUT01. The sequence goes on along the minus strand of JAWXUT010000059.1, from coordinate 1,750 downwards.
AGTTAAAGTTAACGGAAAATCCGTAACTACAATGGGTGCCACAGTAGATGAATATAATGATTCAGTTACAGTGGATAACAACAGAATAGCTATTCAATCAAGACAAGTATATTTAATGCTAAACAAGCCAAAGGGTTGTTTGTGCACAATGAGCGACGACCGTGACAGAAAAACAATAATGGACTATGTTAATTTAGCAGAAAACAGAAGATTGTTCCCAGTAGGGCGACTAGACTACGATAGTGAAGGATTGTTGTTATTGACTAATGACGGAGATTTAGCATATAAGCTAACCCACCCTTCACACGAGATTCCAAAGACGTACATAGCAAAAATTGATACAGAAGTGCCAGAGAATGATTTGGCAACATTGCGAAATGGCATTGAAATGGACGGAATAAAGCTTCATAAATGCAAAATTAAACTAGCTGGAATAGAAGAAGGCGGTGTTCACCGTTACGAAGTTACCATATTTGAGGGCAGAAATCGTGAAATTCGCCGTATGTTTGAAACTGTAGGTAAAGATGTATTGTTCTTGAAAAGGGCTGCTGTTGGTGATTTAAGGCTAGGCGGTTTATCAAGGGGCAAATGGAGATACTTAACTGACAGAGAAGTTGACCTATTAAAAAGGCTTTAATTATAGCTTTATCAACAATTATCTTTGTGAGGAAGTATGAAGATATTATTAGTTAACGACGACGGATATTCTGCTGAAGGTTTAGTTGCATTAGCAACAACCCTCATTGAAGCGGGGCACACAGTAAATGTGGTAGCGCCCGAAAATGGATGCAGTGGAGATAGCCACGCCGTAACATTTTATAAACCAATTAAAGTACGCAAAGTAACCGAGTACAAGTGGGGGTGTTATGCAATTGAAGGCCACCCTGCCGACTGTACAAAAATTGCATTGCGCCATTTTTTTGTAGACGATTTACCCGATTTAGTTTTGTCGGGAATAAACAATTTGCCTAATGTTGGCGATGATATAATGTATAGTGGCACAGCAAATGCGGCGGCGGAAGCATCAAACGATGGCTTGCCCGCTATTGCATTGTCTGGCAGTGCGGAAAGTCATGAAGATTTTGCATATTTCTGCGCACTGTTTATGGCCAATTTTGATTATTTTGTATCGCTTACAAATAAAAATTCCGCATTAAATGTAAATTTTAGTGATGACAGAAGTGGTGCCTTGCGCCCTAAAATCACTCAAATGGGTGTACATAAATATTATGATTATTATGTGGTAGATGATAAAGATAATCCAACAGTTGCAAAAATTGAGGGTTATCCAGTTGATGCGGTTACGCCCGCAGATAGCGATGTGGTTTGGTTTAAAAAGGGCTATACTACAATCACACCATTGGCATTAAATCGCACAGATTTCGCGCGACTAGATGTGCTAAAGAAGGAGATAAAAAATGTCTAACATTTTAATTATAGGTGGTGGCGCCGCTGGCATGATGTCTGCAATTGTAGCAGCTGAAGATGGCAAAAAGGTTACCCTAATCGAAAAAAACAACAAACTTGGCAAAAAGCTATACATAACGGGCAAGGGCAGATGTAATCTTACAAATAATTCAGAATCAACTGAAATAATTAAAAATATCATATCCAATCCAAAGTTTATGATGAGCGCGTTATATGCTTTTTCTGCGCAAGACCTAATGGCATATTTTGAGTCACACGGACTGCAACTAAAAACAGAGCGAGGCAACAGAGTGTTCCCCGTGTCAGATAAGTCTAGTGATGT
>JAWXUT010000058.1:0-10899 GCA_044426075.1 Bacillota bacterium | reverse complement strand
ACTTTCTTCAGCTCATACCTCACGATATGCACCTTGTGCGTTGCTATGCGGTTAGTTGTGAGAACCCCCGCTTCGGACTTTCACCGATTAGCTATGTGTCATACTCGGCACACTTAAAAAAAGCACCGCCTAAGCGGTGCCTAATTTTGATTATCTATCTTCACGGAAGTAGTTAATTCCGCATTGTGCGGGTTGACCGCCGTGTTTATTTTTCTTCATAGAAGAGAAAATAAGTACAAGTACTGTTAATAAATAAGGTAACATTTGATAAAATTCTGAAGGCAAAAGTGGCATCCAACTTAATAGTGTTGGAAATGCATTTGTTAATACATTAATTTGCGCTTTAAGGGCAAGCAAGAATCCGAACAAAATTGTACCAAATATTGCACGCAAGGTACTCCAGTTTGCAAAAACAACTAGTGCTACAGCTATCCAGCCATAACCATTAATCCAACTTGAGCTCCAAGCACCATAACGCATTACAAGTGCCATATAAACACCGCCTATACCCATTATTCCACTACCAATCATACTGCTAATGTGTCTGGTTACTGAAACATTGATACCCACGCTATCTGCTGAAGATGGATTTTCACCTACAGCACGAAGTCTTAATCCACTCTTAGTGCGAGCCAAATAGAACCAAACAATTATTGCTATTGCGATAGCAAAATAAACCATAATGTTAAAGCTAAACAATAGTTCCCCAACATAAGGGATATCTCTTAAATATGGTATGCCATTTTCAGCAACTTGAGCCTTCAATGTAGCAGACATACTTGGGAAGTTGCCATTTGCATCTAGTGTTTGCCCAATAAATGTGTATAATCCAACACCAAAAATAGTGATTGTAAGACCAGTAACATTTTGATTAGCTTTAAGAGAAACTGTCAAGAAGCTGTAAAGCAAGCCGACAATACCACCCATCATAAAGCCAGCAATTATACCAAGCCATAAGCTATTTGTAGTTGCGGCAACTAGGTAACCAGCTATAGCACCAAGTGCCATAGTGCCCTCTACTCCCAAGTTTAAGCTTCCGCTTTTTTCAGTTATAATTTCACCAGTTGTGCCAAGTAAAAGTGGTGTTCCGCGCCAAACGGCAGCAACAAACATAGTAATAATTGCAGAAATCTGTGTATCAATCATTATTTTGCACCTCCACTCTTTTTGTAAGTTTTAAACTTGTATTTATCGCAATATGCTTTAAGCGCATCATCATTTGCTATTCTGTCGGAATGAGCACTTACTGTTTTCACTTCAGATAAAGTATATGTTGGATTTGGCATTGCAACTGGCTCAGCCTTAACAACAACCTCTTCTTTCTCGCAAACTATCTCTTCTGTCGCAATATCATTACTCTCTACAGCGGCAACAATATTTTCTTCAGCATCTTCAGCGTCTTCTACATCATCACTAATTGCAACAATTTTAGTTTTTTTGCGGAATGAAACTTTATAATTGATAAAGAAGTCAAACGCCAAAACTGAAAACAAAATAATACCTTGTACAACGTCAGAAATTGAACTACTTATGCCCATATAAGTTCTTGCAACTTCACTACCGCGTTCTAGCACAGATAGCATAAATGCAACAAACACAACTGCAATTGGGTTTAATTTTGCAAGCCAACTTACAATAATACCCGTCCAACCAACGTCACCAGTCATACTTGTGCTAATTGTGTAACCCGCACTTGAACCCGTAATTTTAAGGGCTGCAGCAAGACCAATGATTGCACCTGATATAAATATGGTTCTAATTGTTATCCATTTAACCTTCATACCAGCGTATCGCGCAGTATTTGGGCTATCACCAACAACGTTAACCTCATATCCGTGCTTAGTATATTTCATATATAACGCTACAAATAAGAAGATTACTATTGCAATAATTATGCTTGTGTCAAGTGTTACTGAACCGAGCTGAATAGTTGTTAACCTTAGCCCACTTGCCACTGTTTTATATGTTGGAAAACTACCAGAAATACTAAAGAACTCAACATCTAAAAAGTATTCTATAATATAATATGCAACATAGTTTAACATAAGCGTGAATAGTGTTTCATTAGTGCCAAACTTTATTTTAAATAGTGCAGGAATAACAGCAAATAATCCACCACCTATTGCACCCATAATTAAAACAGCTACAATTCCTAAAGTCCCTGTGAATAAATCGCCAATAAGCAGTGCTGTTGTCATTGAAAGAGCGGCACCCATAAGGAATTGACCCTCTGCACCGATGTTCCAGAATTTCATTCTAAAAGCAAGCGTTAAACCCAAAGAAACTATTACAAGTGGAATAAAATTGTAAATTAACAATCTTAAATATGTTGTATTAGAAAATGTTCCTTTAATTACATATGAAAAGAACGAAACTGGATTATATCCCAAAGCTGCTAAAAATATGCAACTTAAGCCTATTGCAACCACAACTGCCAAAACATTCAACATAATTTTTTTAGTTGTTGATATATCCATATTTTTTGAAACTTTAACTAGAGGCTCTTTTACTGCAGATTTATTACTCATTTTCAGCCACCTCCTCGCTATATTCTTGAATTGCACTATCTTTTGCAATACCATAAACTTTGTCTTTTTTAGACTCTTTCATATTGAGTGAGCCAGTCATCATTAAGCCCAACTCTTCTTTTGTAATTTTGTCGGCATGAACAATACCCATAATCTTACCGTGACATAATACCATAATTTTGTCACATAGAGCCATCATAACATCGAGATCTTCTCCAACAAACAATATGCCAACGCCATTTTTCTTTTGTTCATTTAAAATATCATATATAGCGTAACTGCTGTTGATATCTAATCCACGAACTGGATACGCGGTTACAATAACATTTGGGTCTGCCATAATTTCACGACCAACCAAAACTTTTTGTACATTTCCGCCAGACATACGCCTTACTGGAGTTTCGGATGAAGGCGTTACAACACCTAAATCAGCAATAACCTTGTTTGCTTGTTTTCTTGCATATTTTCTATCAACAAACGGACTCCAAGATTTACCTTTATATGTTTTTAAAATCATATTATCGGTAATTGATAAACTTGGTGCTAAACCCATACCCAATCTATCTTCTGGAATGAAAGACATTGATATGCCCTTTTCTATAATAGTTTTTGGAGATAAGCTAAGTATACTCTCGCCTTTATGGGCAATCATACCGCTTGAAACTTTTCTTAAGCCAGATATTGCTTCGCAAAGTTCTTTTTGACCACAGCCCGCAATACCAGCAACACCCAACATTTCTCCACCGCGAATATAAAATGAAACATCATCTACTGCTTTTGAGCCGTCATCTTTTTTAATGCTTAAATTTTTAATTTCAAGTAGTGGCTTGTCGAAATCAGTTTGCTCTCTATTTATAAACAAGTCAATCTTTCTGCCAACCATATATTCCGTCAACTCTTTTTCTGAAGTTTTTGCTGTATCTACAGTTGTTATATACTCGCCCTTACGCAAAATTGCAACTCTATCACTAATTGACATAACCTCATTTAACTTGTGGGTTATAATTATAATTGCCTTGCCCGCCTCTTTCATTTTGCGAAGCACAGCAAACAACTTATCAATTTCTTGTACTGTTAAAACCGCTGTTGGTTCATCTAAAATCAAAAGCTCTGCGCCGTAGTAAAGAACTTTTACAATTTCAACAGTTTGTTTTTCACTAACTGCCATATCATAAATTTTCTTTCTAAAATTCAATTCAAAACCGAACTGCTCACTTATTTTTGCAATTCTCTCATGCCTATCGCGTGGCAATATGCTATTTTTAAGCTTGCGGAATCCTTTACCTATGATGCCGCCCGCATTATTTTCATCTTTAGTTTCTGCGCCCATCCAAATATTGTCTGCTGCACAAAAAACGTCCACCAATTTAAAATGTTGGTGAACCATACCAATTTTTAGCTTTTTACTGTCTTCTGGACACGTAATGCTTACTTTCTTACCTTTTACATAGATAGAACCGCTATCTGGCTGATATATACCAGATAACATATTCATAAGTGTAGTTTTTCCGCTGCCGTTTTCGCCAAGCAGAGCGAGAATCTCGCCCTGCTTAACGTTTAGGTTTACGTTTTTATTAGCAACTACACTACCGAATGTTTTTGTAATATTTTTTAATTCAATAGCGAAATTATTCATAAATTTTTCCTAATTAGATTAGACGATTAGTGTTACACCTGCTACAAAGTATGGCATTGAACCTGTGATGTCGCTTGCTGTAACTGTAACTGCATTACCTTCGTTGTCTGTAAGAGCACGATCTACTTCAGAAATTGTAACAGCACCTGTTTCTGCATCAACTGAATAGGTTAGTGCATAGTTTGTAAATACATCCCATGTGCAATCTGAATTTGCAATGATACCAGTTGAAGCAACATATGCACAATATGCATCCATAATGTCAACCATTTCGTCTGTTAGAACACTTGAGTAATCAGCTAGACCGAATAGACCATCAGCATATGAACCATAGTAGTTACCGAAAGCTACCCAAGCATCTGTGTTTGAGAATGTAGCGATACCATCATCATCGATATCGAAACAAGCCATAGCTGCTTCAGCTGCTGCTTTGTAGTATACACCCCAATTCCAAACAACTGAAGTTAGAACTGAAGAAGCATCTGTAACTTCGTTTGCCATATCTGAGTTGTAACCGATGCTGTATTTACCTTCTGCTTCTGCAGCAAGTGAAGGTCCTGATGTATCACAGTGATGTGTAACGATGCCACAACCCTCGTCTACAAGTAGGTTGTATGCGTAATCTGATTCGTTTTGCATATCGAACCAGCTATCTAGAACTTTAACTTTTACAACTGCATCTGGGTTAACTGATTGTGCACCTAGAGCAAAAGCGTTGATACCGCTTGAGCATTCTGCAACATCTGTACCATAAGCTGCAACATAACCAATGTTGTTGTTTCCGATTTCAAGTGATTGAAGACCAGCAGCTACACCAGCTAAGTAACGAGCTTCGTAAATACTACCGAAGAAGTTATTCATATTGTCTGTTGTGCCATAAGTGTCCAAAGTACCAGTAGCGTGTGAGAATATGATTTCTGGATTTGCCTCTGCATAAGTTTGCATTTCATCACAATAACCAAAGCTTGTACCGATAATCATATTGCAACCTGCTGCAATTAGTGTTTCGATAGCTGCGTTGATAGCTGCTGAATCGCCGTCATCAAGTTCGTCTGAATAAACAACTTGAGTAGCTTCGTCAAGACCAAGTTCCTCAATCATGTATTCGATACCTGATTGGTGTGCATAAGTGTAACCAGATGTGTCATCTACAGAACCGATATGTAATACACCGATTTTGAATTCTGTATCTGCATCCATGTTACAAGCAACAAATGAGCAAACAAGTGTTAGTACCATTACTGAAATAAGTACTAGGGAAAGAATTTTCTTCTTCATTGTAATAAGTCCTCCGATTTATTCTCTTTCGAGTAGTTTGATTTGTATATATATTTATTAGTATATATCAATATAAGTAAAAGCCCGCAAATAAAAAGACCGCAGTGTTAGCTACGGAATATTATTTTGCCGTCGTCGGTCATTGACTCGAGTATTGCAAGACTTTCTATATGTAGGCCCTCTGCGCGCAACTTTGCACCGCCGTCTTGGAAGCCCTTTTCTATTGCTATTGCAGCCCCTACAACTGTTGCATTCGCTTGGTTTACAATATTTACCAAACCTCGTAATGCGCACCCGTTTGCAAGGAAGTCATCAACTAGTAGCACACAATCATCCTCTGAAACAAACTCTTTGCTTACAACAATCTCGTAAGTTTTATTATGCGTATATGAAGTCACGCTAGCAGAATACAATGTATCTACCATATTAGCAGCGCGCACTTTTTTTGCATAAACTAAAGGCACTGCAAATTGCTGTGCAACTAAACTAGCTAGTGCAATACCGCCAGATTCAATCGTTAATATTTTAGTTATTTTGTTGTTTTGAAAAAGACTATAAACTTCTTTACTAAGCTCAGCAAGCAGACCTATATCAATTTGATGATTTATAAAACTATCTACCTTTAATATATTACCTGGATAAACTTTTCCGCAAGATAATATTTTTTGCTCTAGTAACTTCATCTATTTCTCCTTAAAAAGTACACTCATCACCTATGTGATAAAAAATTGAACTACAAGTGAATTATACTAGTTTTTAAAAAAATTGTCAAACAAATTTAGTCAAAATTAGATATTGAAATAAAAAAATTTGCAAACACCTTGCGCGAAATCATTATATATAGATATTGACGATATTTTTAGTTATGTTAGACTGATTTTTTGCAGATTAAGAGCCTCGGCATAAGCAAGCAATTCTTTTTGGTTGTTTGTGGTATCTATGCAATCGGCAATCGCTTTAGCCTTTTTCATACTTTGAATTGTAAGTGATATTCCGCTACAATCCGAACCGCTTTGGTTTGCGCCTAGCCATTCACCCGCGCCACGTAACTCATAATCGCGTTCGGCAATTTTTGCGCCGTCTTGTTCGTTGACAAGAGTAGTTAACCGTAAAATTTCATTTTCCAATTTTTTTGTGGTGTGAAGAAAACAGAATGCTCCGCCCCCGTCCCTACCAATTCTACCGCGCAGCTGATGCAAAGTTGCAAGCCCAAATCTATCGGCATCAAGAATTGCCATAAGTGATGCATGCGGAACGTCTACCCCAACTTCAATAACCGTAGTTGAAATTAAAATGCTCGCCTTCCCACTTGAAAACTGCGCCATTGCATCATTTTTATCTTTGTTTGTCATTTTGCCGTGAAGCTGAACTATATTTACTTCTTTTCCATACAACTCTTGCAGTTCAGAAAAAACCGTTTCAGTTGCTTCCATAGTTTTGCCTTCATCATCCAAAATTGAAGGCGCTACAATGTATGCTTGTTTTCCTTTTTTGCACTCACTTACAATATATTTAAACATATCGTCACGCTTTTCGGCTTTTACTATCGCAGTTTTTATGTTGTTTGAATTATATCTTCTATCTATATTAATTACATCAATGTCGCCAAACATAGTTAATCGCAATGAACGCGGAATTGGCGTTGCTGATAAGGTTATTATATCTATATTTTTGCCTTTATCCATTAATGCAGTTCGCGTTGCCACACCAAACTTGTGTTGCTCATCAACAATCATAAGTGATAAATTGTAGAAATCACTATATTTTGTAACTAGTGCGTGTGTGCCAATTACAATATCCACATCGCCACATTTAACTGCACTGCGAACAGCGTTCTTTGTTTTTGCGTCTAGCCCACCAATTAACAATGATACCCTTATTCCTAACTCATCTAAAATTTGAGTAAAGTTGTTAAAGTGCTGTCTTGCCAGAATTTCAGTTGGTGCCATAATTGCAACTTGTTTTCCACTTTTAACCGCAAAATAGGCAGATAAAAGCGCAACAATAGTTTTCCCACACCCTACATCGCCAATTATCATTGCGTTTAATGGATTGTTAGATAATAATTTATCCATTATTTCATTTATCGCGCACTGCTGTGACTCCGAAAGTGTATATGGAAGCTTTGCAATTAATGCTAAAACCGCATCTCTTTTATCCTTATAATATACTTGCCTTTTGGTGCACTCCCTCAACACGCGATATGCGCATATTCTTTTTACAACATTTTCTAAAGTTATTCTGTTTCTAGCAACTTCTGCATCTATCATCATTTTTGGGCGATGCGCGAAATTGTATGCTTCATTTAGCTCAATTAAGTTGTATTTATTTGCTAAATCCGCCGGAATAAACGATTCAAGCTTTAGCGTTTTTAACATACTGCTTGTTATTGTTAGCGCTGTGGATTGCGGAATATGCCCTTTTGTTGCGTATATTGGCTTTATCCCTACAAAATTAGTCGCTTTACCTTCTTCTGAAACTTCATAAACGGCATTGGTAATTTCATAGCCTTTTATCGTGCGAACTTTACCATAACACCTTATTTTTGCTCCAACTACAACCAATTTTGATACAAAACTGCTGTTGTACCACACTAATTTTACAACTGCGCCTTCTTCTGTTTTTCCGTGAGCCGAAAACATCACAAATTTGCCACGCCTAAATGGGCGCGACGCACTTATGATTTCTAATTTAATTATTATTGTATCACCGTCTTGTGCTTCAGACAAATTGCCCAAAGCGTCAAAATCCATATATTTAAACGGAAGAAAATTTGCGAGATCTTCTACGCTATATATTCCTAAATTATGTAGTTTTGATAGCGTTACCGCGCCTACACCCTTTAGTTCCTCAAGCATATTTTACTCTACCGCTACAAAATAGAAGTAATGAGCTTGTCCACCACGATACACATTTATATCAAAAAATGGGTGAACCTCTTGTAACTTAGCAACCAAAACTTCTGCTTCTTCTTCTTTAACGTCACAACCATAGTACAATGTTATCGCTGCACAGTTGTCATCAACCATACCAGCAATCAAATCTGTTGCAACCTCGTCTACTTCGCTTCCTTTAGCTTTAATACCATTATAAATGCCTATAATATCGCCATTTTTAAGCTCGAAGCCGTCCATTTCTGTATCGCGTACCGCGTGTGTTATTTGACCACTCTTAACAGAACTTGCTGCTTGTTGCATACTATATACATTATCTTCAACACTAGCTTCTGGATCAAAATTGATTGCTGCAGAAATACCTTGTGGGATATTTTTTGTAGCTATAACTACCAAATTAGTCTTTGTTAGTTCTTTTGCTTGTTCTGCCGCTAAAATGATATTGCTGTTGTTTGGCAATATAAATACATTTTCTGCATTAATGCTATCAACTATTTGAATGATGTCTGCAACACTTGGGTTCATTGTTTGTCCGCCCTCTAGTGTGGCATCAACATTAAGCTCTTTAAATATGTTATTTAAGCCATCTCCAACACAAATAGCAACCATTCCTTTATCTTTTTTGGCAATTACTTTAGTTTCTTTCTTGATAGCTCTGCTTTGTTCAAGCATATTTTCAATCTTGATTTTATCTAATTCACCCAATCTTAAGGCATATTTTAGCGCCATATTGGGTTGATTTGTATGAACGTGAATTTTCACTAAATCTAAATCGCCTACAACAATCAAACTGTCACCAATGTCGTTTAATCTGTCCCTAAGCTTGTCTATATCTGATATCGTTGTTCTTTTATGAAGATTTATAATAAAAAATTCTGTACAATAAGCAAACTCAATGTCATCTAAGTTATGAACATCTGGCATAATTAGCGTTGTTTGTGGGTCAATTATTGGTGCTGATGCCATTTCTGGTTGATCCATTGGCACGCCAGCTAACACATTGTACATACCCGTCAAAATAACAAGCAAACCCATTCCGCCCGAGTCTACAACGCCGGCTTTTTTTAATACTGGAAGCAAATTTGGTGTATCATTTAGTACTTTTCTGCAACGAGTCAATATTAATTCAAAAAACTTTATAAAATCCGTCTTTTTTGACGCAGTGCGAACCGCATAATCAGAAGTTAGTCTTATAACTGTTAAAATTGTGCCTTCTTTAGGGTGTGTAACAACATCGTAAGCTACATTTGAACCTTTCATTAGTGCCATTGCAAAAGCTTTTGTTGTTATAGTTTTGCTTTCTGCTAAAACTTCGCCCATTCCTTTGAAAATCTGCGATAGAATAACGCCACTGTTTCCCCTAGCTCCTTTAAGCGCTCCCCTTGCAAAAGCTTGGCAAACATCACTAATTTCCTCAGATTCCACTGAATCTAATTCTTTAATAGTGCTAACCATTGTTAGGTTCATATTCGTTCCAGTATCTCCGTCTGGTACTGGAAATACGTTTAAAGTATCTATCAAATCTCTATTTATTTCAAGATTTTGAGCAGCTCCTTTAAAAATATTTCTTATGTCCTGAATTGTTAATATTTTATTCATATATCCTCATACGCTTTATATGCGTTATTCGCTTTATAATTTGACACCTACTATATGCACATTTACTCCTTTAACCCTCATTCCCGTTAAATGTTCTACATTATATTTAACCGAAGAAGATAAACTCTCTGTAACCGCGTCTTTATTAACGCCCTCTTTTATAATTGCATATAAATCTACATATACTCTGTTATCCATTGTAACAATTTTTACGCCCTTAGAAACAGGCTCTTTGTTCAACAACAAAAGGATGCTGTCGGACAATCGCCTTGCAGCAAGTTCAACTATGCCATAACATTCTAAAGCAACACGGCTCACTATCATTGAAACCGCATCGTCACTGATTGAAATATTGCCAAATCTGTTAGATGTATTAAGCGCCATAACTCCCCTTGTATAAATATAATAAGATTTTGTGTCTTTAATACTATTATAATATATCAAAAAAAATTTTTTTGCAAGTAAATTGATAAATTAGTATAAAACAATTGCAAATTATTTTCATAAATAGTATAATGTCTAGAGTTAAATGGTCTAACAGGAGGTCAACGAAAAATGTCAAGAGTATGCACAGTATGTGGTAAAGGTCCTATGAGCGGTAATAAAGTAAGCCATAGTAATATCAAAACTAAAAGAAGCTGGGGCGCTAACGTACAAAAAGTAGCAGTTCCACAAGAAAACGGAACTACTAAATCAGAATATGTTTGCACACGTTGCTTAAGAACACAACGCAAAAACAACGCTTAATTTTAGTAGCACATTAGCAAAACAATGTTAGCCGACTCTAGGATCGGCTATTTGTTGTGTTATAATAATATCCAATTATTTGTAACTTAGGCTACAAAAGGGGCTGTAAAGAAATAGCCCATAAAAAAATTAAGATGACTTTTCGCAAAAGTAGTGAAAAGTCATCTTTTTTGTGGTAAAATATATCTATGAAAACACTAAATTACCAACAAGAATA
>JAWXUT010000057.1:0-10900 GCA_044426075.1 Bacillota bacterium | reverse complement strand
TAAGTATCAAGGAAACGACGATGTAAACTTGTGGAATTGCATTTTATCGTGGAATAATATTTTAATGCGGATGCGGGCGTCAGAGGACTAACGCACCCTACAATTATATGATTTATCAGTTACACAAACAACGACGACTATATAATTTTATCCACAATTATTCATTATTCAATATTAATTATTCATTCAAAAAGCACCCCAAGAATGGAATGCTTTTTCGGGTGGGTTTGTGAAGTTAGATGTGTGATATATGGCGTCTTCAGAAATCGTAACTTATTCTTACTTATTAATCTTAAATAGGAGCCGTGTAAAAACGCGGAGTTTGCGTACATAACAATAAAACCCCCGCCCGACCAACACGAATATTACTAGAGCGTAAATGAGTGCTGGGCGGGCGGGGGTTTTTGAAGTTAGGTGCGTGAAATACGCGTTTTTACATTTTAGCCGAAGATAGCCATAAGTATACCAGCCGCCACCGCCGAGCCGATAACGCCGGCTACGTTTGGTCCCATTGCGTGCATTAATAAGTAGTTATCTTTATTGTATTTTAGACCCTCTGTGTGAACTACGCGGGCAGCCATTGGAACAGCTGATACACCGGCAGCACCGATAAGTGGGTTAACTTTACCTTTTGTAACTTTGCACATAATCTTACCGAATAGCAAACCGCCCGCAGTTGACAAAGCAAATGCTAGTAGTCCGATACCGATAATAAGAAGAGTTTCTACTGCCAAGAAAGCTTCTGCTGTAGCTGTAGCGCCAACAGAGATTCCTAAGAAAATAGTAACAATGTTCATAAGAGCGTTTTGTGCTGTATCTGAAAGTCTATCTGTAACACCACATTCTTTTAGCAAGTTACCGAACATCAAACAACCGATTAGTGCTGCAACTGATGGCAATACCAATACTGTGAAAGCTGTAACTACTATTGGAAAAATGATTTTTATCTTTTTAGAAACAGTTTTTGGTGCATCCATTTTGATTGCGCGCTCTTCTTTAGTTGTCATCAACTTCATAATTGGAGGTTGAATAACTGGGATAAGCGCCATATATGAATATGCAGCAACTGCGATAGCTGGCAACAAGCTAGGGGCTAGCGACTTAGTCAACCATATTGCGGTTGGGCCGTCGGCACCACCTATAATACCGATTGAAGCAGCTTCTTCACCACTGAAACCAACTAGAATTGCAAGGATAAATGCAATAAATACGCCGATTTGAGCAGCTGCGCCTAATAGTAATGATTTTGGGTTAGCAAGCATAGGTCCGAAATCGGTCATAGCGCCAACACCAATAAATATCAAACAAGGATATACACCAGTTTTAACACCGATATAAAGAATATCTAGCAAACCGCCGTACTGCAAAACAGATACGTAATCAACAGAAGAACCAGTCCAATAATCTGAATGGAAAAGCCCACTGTTTGGCAAGTTTGTAAGAATCATACCAAAAGCGATACCAACTAAAAGTAGTGGCTCAAACTTTTTAGCGATGCCTAGGAACAACAATATAAAGCCAATTGCTAGCATTGCCAAGTTGCCCCAAGTCATAGAGGCGAAACCTGAATCGGTCGCCAGTGTAACAAATAATTCACCGAAGTCCATCGTACACCTCTCTATGCTATTTCAAACAAGATATCGCCTGACGCAACAGTTTGTCCTTTTGAAACAAGAATGCTAACAATCTTACCTGCTTTTGGAGCTGGAATTTCATTTTCCATCTTCATAGCTTCTAAGATAAGTACTGTTTCGCCTTCTTTAACGGTTTGTCCAACACTTGCTTTAACGTTTACAATTGCGCCTGGTAGTGGTGCTGGAACTGGATCGCCTGCGCCTGTTGCTGCTGCAGCTGCTGGTGCTGCGATAGCTACTGGAGCTGCTGCAACTGCTACTGGTGCTGCTGCTACAACTGCTGGAGCTGGTGCCATTGCTTCATATTCGTCAAGTACGATTGCCTCGCCCTTTTCTACTTCTACTTCGTATACTATTCCCTTAAGGGTAATTTTGTATTTCATTATATATTCTCCTTTACAATTAAACTTCTTCGCTAACGGCTTTTATTGATTTGAATCTCAATTCATTGATTGGAGTATCCATTTCATTTGCCACTATTGCCATAATCATAGCTGCTGTGCGTGGTTCAACATTGTATAAACAAATTTCTCCACAACTGCCTTTTGCCAATGCTTTTGGTGCAACTACTGGTGCCACTTCTGCTTCAACCACCGCTGCTGCTGGGGCTGTTGCTTCTGCTTTCTTTTTGCGGAAGTCTGCAATAGTTTTATCCAACCAATTGATAACTGGTGGCATTGCATATATGATTGCCATAAGCGCTGATAGCATCAACATAATTACTGCAATTGCTATAACTGCCAACAATAAAGCATCTCCGATACTTACTTCAGTTGAAGTTGTAACCGCATCTGCTGCAAGTAAAAAATACATTATTTGTCCTCCTTAATAGGCTCAATTGTATATTTTGCCACGTTTTGCTCTTTTGCTAGACGATCTTCAAAGAACTTTGTTGCTTGTTGTGGGAATGCGATATATGATAATACATCTTCATCTGAACGAGCGGTGTCGCCTAATTCTGCTTTAACCTTATCGAACTCTGGTTCAAGTAAATCTGCGTAACGGCAAGTGATAATCTCTGTATCACCCATTACTTTTGCTGCTAACTCTGCGTTAACTGGAGCTGGAGTTTTGCCATATTCTCCGTGAATATATGCCTTAACCTCTTTTCCAACTGATTTGTATCTCTCGCCCAACAATACGTTTGTTGCAGCTTGAACTCCAACCATTTGGCTCATTGGTGTTACTAGTGGAGGATATCCTAAATCTTCACGAACACGTGGTGTTTCTAGTAAAACTTCATCTAAACGGTGGATAGCATTTTGTTGTTTTAATTGGCTCATCAAGTTGCTCAACATTCCGCCTGGAACTTTGTAGTTAAGCGCATCGGTATCTGTTGCCAAACATTTTGGGTCTAGCAAGCCGTCTGCCAAGTATCCATCTCTAATTGGTTTGAAGAAATCGTTAACTGTTTTAATAACATCTTCTTTAAGATCTGACTCGTAACCCATTTGTTTTAGAGCATAGTTAAGTGTTTCTGTTGCAGGTTGTGATGTACCACCACTGAAACAAGATGATGCTGTATCAATAACGTCACAGCCAGCTTCAACTGCTTTAACATATGTCATAAATGCAAGACCAGTTGTGCTATGTGTGTGCAAAATTACAGGTAGATTTACTGCTGCTTTAATTGCTTTAACTAGATCATAAGCCTCTTGTGGACCCATAACGCCAGCCATATCTTTAATACAGATTGAATGAACACCCATATCTGCCATATCTTTTGCGATTTGAACATAAGCTTCTAAAGTGTGAACTGGGCTTTGTGTCCAGCTGATAGCTCCAGATGCGTGTGCACCACATTTAATGGTCTCTTCAACTGCAACTTTAATGTTGCGTAGGTCGTTAAGAGCATCAAATATACGGATAATATCAATACCATTTTCAACTGATTTTTGAATAAATTTGCGAACAACATCATCTGGATAGTGTTTGTAACCCAAAATGTTTTGTCCTCTCAAAAGCATTTGCAATTTTGAGTTTGGCAAATGTTTTCTTAACTTTCTTAATCTTTCCCATGGATCTTCACCCAAAAATCTCAAGCAAGAGTCAAATGTTGCGCCACCCCAGCACTCAACTGAATAATAACCTGCGGTGTCCATTGTAGATAGAATGTCCTCAAATTTTGCATAAGGCAAACGTGTTGCTATTAAAGATTGGTTTGCATCACGAAGAACGGTTTCTGTAAATTGTACTTTCATTAACTAAAATCCTCCTTTAGGATATCAAGAGCGACCTAAATTATTGTTAGTTTTTTCTGCTTAATAGCAAAGTACACATTTATGCATTTTAAAAACCACCGCTAACCACAATAGCAACTTGACCAAAATATTCGATAATAACATTATAATAGAATTTCAGCAAAAACACAACTAATTATCACCAATTATTATAATAAAATAATAAAATCTACAATATATGCCATAACTTTATATTATGATATCCAAAATAAATATATAAGATACAATTTCTACCCTTAAAAACAACAAGAATCTGAATTTTTAGTGAAAATGGCAGCAGTTTTGTATAGAGGTTGACTACTACATATAAAATATGATATCATTATATAATAACGAACGCAGCAAACGGAGAAATTATGCTCGAGCACGCAACCAACATCTTAAATTTATCCAAACCGCTAAGCGCAAGGCACGCTGATGTTGAAGATTTGTTAAGCTATCCAGAAATTGTGGCGGATAAGCCATATTATTTAAAGTTGTTGCGCGAGAAAAATAATTTACAACAAACCGCTGCGCTAAATCACACGCTCTCAAGCCTTATAGCAGAATACAACAGTTGTGCTTCTGCACTAAGCGATAGCGTTAACAGTACAGAAAATCAGTTTTTCACGCAAGAACTCGCCAAGATTGAACGGGATATTGTGCAATCGGCTACAACCTTAATGGCGGAGCTCACCAAAGTAAATGAAGAGAGTGATATTGTATTAGAACTTGTGGCTGACAACAAGCAAAGCGCGCTTTTCTGTGCAGATTTACTCAATATGTACGTGAATTTTATAAAAACAGTGGGATTTAAATCTAGTGTTGAACGCACGCCAAACCCAGACGGAGGCATTAAAAATAGCACAATTACCATTGAAGGGAATGGCGTTTATGCCCTTTTGAAAAATGAAAGCATCCGCCACACCGCAATTTTTGCAACTGGCACTGCTAGCGTGAGTGTTGTTGCATATCACAAACAAAAACAAGAGGATATTGTTATAAATAGTAAGGATATCCGCATGGATATATTCAATTCTAGTGGCGCGGGCGGGCAGAATGTTAACAAGGTAGAAACAGCCGTTAGGGTTACACATTTACCCACTGGCATAGTTGTCACTTGTCAAGACGAACGCTCACAACTGCAAAATAAAGAGCGCGCACTAGAAACACTAAAAACACGGCTTGAAGAGAACATAAACACAACCTACAAAAACAGCGTTGTTGCAACAAGAAAATCTCAACGCAGCGCAATGGGTAAAACGGGAATAAGAATATATAACTTTGTGCAAAACACTATTGAAGACGCACGCACCACCACCCGACTACCAATTGCAAGTTTGAAAAATGGTGAAATAATAATGCTATTGCAAGCATTAATAATATCGACAAAATAGGCTACTAAATATCTGTATGTGGGTGCCTAAACTCACATATGTAACAATGCAGGAGGTAAGATGCAACAAGAAGCATCTACATTTAAAACGACCTTAGCGGGCAATAAAACAGTGCTATTTGGCACGCGTAAACTTTATAAGACGGAGCTTTTTATAAAAGATACTCGTGGTTATTTGGGCATAGATACCTTTATGAGTAAACTATGTGAGGGTGTTTTTCTGCATACACAAGAACTGCTAGCGCACTTTAAAGTTGATGAAAATCGCGACGATAGTTGCTATATTATATCCACTGAAGACGAGTCAAATATGTTGTTTTTTAAGTTTGGATATCAAATAAATAATCCACTTTTAAACCAATATGACATAGTGTGTTATCGCTATGTTTCCGAGATAAAACAGCAGCGCTATGATCAAAGATTGCAACATTATATTCGTGGCAGAAATGCAATAAATATATCAGTTATCCGCACTAAAGACACCAGTAACAGTATGGATTTCAAGCGTCTATACAGTTTGTCAAATTCGGACCAAGTAAATTTTCCACTATTAAACAAAAAACAACTTGACATCGTTATGACCGAAGACAAGAACATTCTTGTGCAAGGCGTAGCCGGAAGTGGCAAGACAAATATTTGTATCGATAAAATTATTTATGGCGCGTGCAGAGAGTATCGCGGACGCATTTTGTATACAACATTTTCGCGCGGGCTGTTGATTGACACCCAAAATAAGGTGCAAATTTTTAAGCATAATTTGCGTTCATTTGTAGACGATTTCCGCGAAGGCCGCATAATTTTCGCCGACGATTTACACAAAAGTGCCATAGAAAATAAACTTGGAATCTGGTTTAATGTAGACGACGATGACAGAATAATCGAAAAAATTCAACGCATAATGGCGTTTTTAGACAACAATGTAGATTATCTTTTGATTGAAGATATTATGAGAAAAACTACCGATAAATCTATTGAGTGCGTGGGCGAGAGCTATTTTGTTAAGCATTATCTGCCCGATTTAAAGGATTATAATCTTTCCGCACACTTAAAAAAGATAGGCAATCTTTCAAAAGAAATTATATATAAAGAAATTTTTGGTATGATATTTGGCAGTTACACCGAAGGTTCGGCGCAAAATATGCTAACGCAGGCAGAATATATAGAGGCGCGACAAGATAGTTTTTCTCGCAGCGTTTCCGAAACAATTTACAAACTTGCAGAAGATTATATCACACATCTTGCCGACCTAGAAGTGTACGACAACAACACCATTAGCCGCGAACTGCTCGCTAATCCCGACAAGTTGCCACAATATTCGCTTGCAATTATAGATGAGGTGCAAGACTTTACAGAAGTAAACTTAGGATTAATTAAGGCGATTGCCCGCAGAATGTTCTGTGTTGGCGACGCATTACAGATGATAAATCCCTCTTATTTTAGCTTTTCGTATCTAAAAAGATTGATGTTTGACCGCGAAGTTTCTGAGGTTAGCGAACTTAGACACAACTACAGAAACACCAAAAAAATTGCGGATACAGTTGATAGCCTATCCGAACTTAACGTAAAACAGTTTGGTACACACGGATTTATTCAAAAAGGTGTTAGTGTTGACAGCAACGTGCCCACTTCCACCATATATTCGCGCGAAGCGCAGTTTGTTGAAAGTGTAATAAACGCGCATCTTGACGACTTCACCATTATAGTTTCAAGCGAAGCGTGCAAAACTCGTCTTCGCGAAAAGTTAAAAAGGCAAGAAATTTTGACCGTAGCTGAAATTAAGGGACTAGAACGTAACACCGTTGTGCTCTACAATATTTTGAGCGACAATTTAGATAAATGGCAGACACTGCAACGCCAAACTATTAACAGAAAAAAAGCGGACGAAAACTCTGTATTTAGATATTACTTTAACCTATTATATGTAGGTGTGTCGCGTGCAAAGCAACATTTATATGTGGTTGAAAATAGCAATATTCCACTATTTAATGACTTCTTTGCCACCAACTTTACAAGCGTTAAGCCC
Source organism: Bacillota bacterium (assembly GCA_044426075.1). GTDB lineage: Bacteria > Bacillota > Clostridia > Christensenellales > DTU072 > JAWXUT01. Next base: position 3,628 of record JAWXUT010000057.1, on the reverse strand, counting down.
GAAGAACTTGCAAAATCACTGGCAAAAGTAGTTGCAACGTTTATTGTTGATGACGTTGAGAATGCGGACAGAATAGATAAATTTATCCATTTGCAACAGTTTGACAACGCAAGATTTGCAGCTTCTCAACTTAGTGATAGCGACGAAGTTGTAATGCAAAATACGCGCATAAATATTTATGAACACTATGTTAGCCGTGGGCAATATCGCAATGCGGGTATCCAATTTTGGCAAAATGGGTTGCCAGATGACGCTAAAAAGCAATTTGTGCTTTCTGGAGATGAAACACTTATTGCATTAGTTGACGCAAGCCTTGCAAACAATAGCGGCGGGCTTAGCTATGACGTTATAGAGTTTTATGAGTATGTAGAAGATAATGACATTGCAAGGAATTTGATTGTAGAAACAATAGCAGCTGACCTTGCTTCAGTAAAAGACAAAAACAAGAATTTAAAGAAGCTTATAGCTTCACATAAGGAGTAACTATTATGGTTATCAATGATGATTTTAACAATTTGATTGTAGCGTTTAAGGGCTATCGCGACTTGCTAACGCCTATTCAAGAAAACCTCACCGATGTTGTGGGCGCTTTTGATAGTATGAAAGATGACCTCAAAAAACTGGATTCAGTATTTGACAGTGGGATTAAAGGCAAGTTGAATTCTATATTTGACACCTTAAATGCGCAAGCAAAACACTCCGCAGACCTATCCACTCAAATTGATTCATTTGTAAAGATGTCAAATAAGTATGCGAGTGACGTGGGCAATTTACTTGGTATTTTTGAGCGTGTTGAGCAACGAATAAAGGCTGTTAACGATTTAGAAAAACAAGCGGAAGAGCAAATCAGCCGCTTGGATAAACTCATTGCAGAGAAAAAGATAAACTATGATATTAAAGATTTTAGAAAATCTCTTGACAGTTACAACACAAATGTGCAAAAAGTTAGCGATTTTATCAACCACGATATCGCAAAAGTGCTGCAAGAAAACAGTCGTAAAATTGAAAGTATCCGTCTTGAAAATGATCGCTTGCTTAAAAGGCTATCCGACGATAACACTACAGTGGAAAAACTGCTTTCTTCATATGCGACAACAAACGACTTGTTGCGAAAAATTGTAGAAAAAAATGAGGTAAATGAAGATTATATCTTTGATGTATTGGATAGATGGGCGGCTAGCCGCAACGTTAAAGTTAAGGTTAAAAAATAATGGCAGTAACGGCACACAATCAACATACAAATAACGGCGCAGAAATCTCTCAAATTGAACAAGAGAGGCTTTTTGCTGCAATTGTAAATGATGATGCAACAACTTTTAAGAGTATTGTAAACACACCCGAGCTACTTGCGTTAAGTTTTGGGCGTTTTCCGTTGCTTTCTTTGTGCTATTTATATGACAGTAACAACATTATTGTAAAAAATGAATCCGACTTACTTGGCATATCCGAGTATATTGTAGTGCCAGAAATTTACGATATTTCTAGAAAAATGCGTGCAACTTCTCCAAAATCGCTTAGATTATATCAGCAAAACGGAGCAATTGTTTCCCCGCTAGAAATGGCGGTTATAATTGGGGATAGCTACACTTTTAAGAGTATTTTCAACAAAGCTAACCCAACGTCAGACATAAAAGAGCGCATAAATAGCATCTGCTTTATGCAAAATCACACCGTTGTAAATGCTAATGATGCGGTGTTTAGTCTGCCTAAAAAAGGTATGAATAGCAAACAAGCCCTCGTTGCCATAATTTTGCTGATTGCAATATTTGTTTTGATGTGCGGAACGGGCGGTGTTGCCTATGCTTCCTATTATATGTCGCGCGGAACTGAAGAAAATCCGATATCAATTTCATCCGAACAACAATTAATTGACTGCATTAACGGGAACTATATGTATATTGAATTGCATAACGATATCACGCTTTCTAGCGAGATTGCATTTACCTCATATAGCGGAACCATTTATGGGAATGACAAAACGATTTATTTAAACAACGGGTCAACTTATATTTTTGATTCATTTAAGGGCGAGCTAACTGACATCAATATTGTTATTGATATTGATGAATCTGAAGTTAGCGATGACTATTCACCTTTTATTATTAACAACTATGGCACCCTTAAAAATGTAACGACAAGCATAAATTGGACATTTACGGCAGACGGCGAAAAACTTTCTACTGGCGAAAATGACACCATTTTTGTGGGCGGATTAGTTGCAAACAACTTTGGCACTATTGATACATGTGAAGCTAGCGTTGCAGTGGAAGCACACGGCACAACCAATATAGATACTTACTTTGGTGGAGTTGTGGGATATAACGAAAATACAATTACGGGCGTTACCACACTTAGCGATTCTACTATAGTTACAGATACAATTGATGCCGCGGGCATAGTTGGTCAAAATTACTATAATTGCACTGTTTCTAACTCCATAAACTATGCTTCGGTTACCCAAACTTCGGTTAGTTCTACTTGGACGCCAAACGTTGCGGGCATTGTAATTGCTAATTATGGCAATATTGAAGACTGCGAAAACTACGGCACTTTAACTGCAAATGGCAATACTGCGTCGGGTGAAAGCAGCCCTAGTATTTATATAGGTGGCATTTCTGCTGTTAATGGCGGATATATTTATATGTCCAAAAATGATGCAAGTATAAGCGCCGTTTCTGGTAATTCTTATATTTATGCAGGTGGCATTGTGGGGGTTAGTTTGAGTTCTTCTAGCGCAATAGAAAACACTGCAAGTTTTGGTGAATATTATGTGGAAAGTAGCAGCAGCACAGCTTATGTTTTTTTAGGTGGAAGCGTGGGCTGGAATATCGGATATATGTATTATTCGTTTAGTTGCGCCAACCTAAGTGGTTCGGGCACCAATCTTTATATCGGCGGGTTAGTTGGTATAAATGATTATTCAACATATAACTATAATCAAATGGGATTTAACACCTATTATTATAGCAATATTTATTTGAACGATATTGCAAATAGCGATGATGAAGTGTTTGGCATTGCTAGCCTATTAAGTAACTCCACTCTATATCCAATAACGGGCAACGGATATGGCTTTGATGGATATGATACTGTAGACGAAATTAAACAAACGGATGTGTATTGGGAATGATTAAAATTACAGCAAACAAAATTATAATAGCCCTCTTGATACTTGCGGGCGTAATAGATACAGCTTTTGCTATTGGTGCAGGCACTGTTTTTATTTTGGTTGCCGTTGGCAAAATCCTTATGTTTGAGTGGTTTTGGCAATTAGCGCTATATATACTTATTGCAAATGGTGTTATGCTATTTTTTGCACTCATTTTGTTTATTGGCACAAAAATGTCACTTAAAATAGTTAATCAAAGTGTAGCAAATGAGGCAATGGCAGCCGCAAAACGCACAAGTTCAGCTGATTACAGCAAACAACTAGCAAAACAACGCAAACGATAATAAAGTTGCATTTGCTATTGACTTCTGCATTTATATATGCTACCATATAAATATAATAAACAACTTTTATAGGAGGTATTTTATGGCACATGGTGGCGGTGGAAGATCTGGCGGTGGCGGTGGTCACGGTGGCGGTATGAATCGCGGTGGCGGAATGAATCGCGGTGGCGGTATG
>JAWXUT010000056.1:0-10937 GCA_044426075.1 Bacillota bacterium | reverse complement strand
AAAAGATAAGCTAATTGCAAACAAAGAAGCTGTTTATTTGAGCCGCGAACTTGCAACTATAAACACTGCCGTGCCAATTGATTGCACACTTAGCGAGTTAGAGTTTAATGAGGTGCAAGGCGGGGCATTTTACCAGAAGTTGCGCGAACTTGAGTTTAGAAGAATGTCAACAAACTTCAAATGGGAAGCGGGCGCTGAAGAGCAACAACCACAGCAAACGGATAACCAAACTTTGGTTTTTGGGGCACAAGACCGCATTGTTCTTGACAATGTAGACGATTTACAAAAAGAACTAGACAACGCAAAAAAAGCGGGAATTATAAGTTTCAACTATGGCAAACAAATAACATTTGCATATGACAAAACAGAATATTCAATTGAAATTTCTGAAGATATGTTTGGTGAAGGATTGGATATTGAAGATGCAATGGCAATGATAGGCGCGATATTGGCATCTGATATTTTAAAGATTTGCTATGATGTTAAATCCATAAAACACGCGCTAAAAATATATGGAATATCTATTTGTGCGCCATATGAAGATGTAGCATTAAAGGATTATTTAGATGATGCTAATCGCGTATCGAAGAGTGCTAGCGAACTGCTAGATAGATATAATTGCAGTGATATTGCGGTGGGTCAGTTGTGCTACAACAAGCATATTGATAGCGTGCTAGCCGAAAAAGATTTAGTATCATTGTACAGAGATATTGAGCTTCCACTAATTGAGGTGTTGTATGATATGGAAGTTAGCGGATTTACAATTGACAAGAGCGTGTTAAATGCGCTTAGTGAAAAGTTTTCTGCAGAACTTATTGCGCTGACTGAAAATATAAGACGGCAAGCGGGCGACAACAGTTTAAATATCAATTCACCCAAGCAAATTGGGCAGTTATTGTTTGAAAAGTTAGAGCTTGCGCACGGCAAAAAGAATAAGACAAGCGGCTATTCAGTTTCTGCAGAAGTGCTAGAAACGCTAGACCACCCAATAGTCTCACAAATTTTGAGATATAGGAAGATTGGCAAGTTGCAAAGCACCTATATAACTGGTATGCTTGGCGTAATAGATAATAGAACAGAAAGGTGCATACTATATTCAAGCAGATGTTAACGGTTACGGGGAGGCTTTCAAGCACAGAACCAAACTTACAAAACATACCAATAAGGTCAGATGAGGGCAGAGAAATCCGCAAAATGTTTGTAGCATCTGCTGGCAATGAGCTTGTAAGCGCAGATTATAGTCAAATTGAACTACGATTACTTGCACATTTTAGCAAAGATGAAGTGCTAGTTAATGCATATAAAAATGATGAGGATATCCACGCAATAACAGCTAGCAAAATTTTTGGAACGCCATTAAATGAGGTTACAAAAAGTGATAGACGTTGTGCAAAAGCCGTTAATTTTGGCATAATATATGGCATAAGTGCGTATGGATTGTCGCAAAATGTAGGCATCACCGCAATGCAAGCAAAGGTTTTTCAAGAGAAGTATTTTGAAACTTATCACGGAGTAAAGCCATATATGGATAGCAACGTGGCGGATGCAAAAAGTGCGGGATTTATTCGTACACCTATGGGTAGGAGAAGATATTTCCCAGAATTAAATAGCACAAAGCACAATATTAGAATGTTTGCAGAGCGCGCAGCTATGAATATGCCATTGCAAGGTGCAGCCGCGGATATAATAAAAAAGGCAATGATATTGGTGCATAATGCGTTAAAAGAGGGTGGATACAAGGCAAAACTCATATTGCAAGTGCACGATGAATTGGTTTTGGATACACCAAAAGAAGAAGTAGAAAGTGTAAAAGCGCTACTAACCAAATGTATGGAGAGCGCAGCAGAATTGAGCGTACCGCTTGTGGCAGAGGCAAAGGCTGGGCACGACTGGTATACAATGGAGTAGAAATGTTAATTGCAGTAATTGGCGGAATTTGTAGTGGAAAATCGGAAGTAATGGCGGTGTTGCGTGACCTTGGTGCGCACACTGTTAAAACGGACGACATAAACCGACAAATGCTTGCAAAAAAAGATTATATTGCAGAAGTTGGCGCAGTGTTCCCAAGCGTTATAGTTGGTGGAGCAGTTGATAAAGCCGCTTTACGCAGTTTAATTATGGCGGATAGCAACGCAAGAGAAAAATTAAATGAGCTCGCCCACCCCAGGATATTTGCAGAAGTCAAACGCATATCGGACGCGCAAAGTGGGGTTATGTTTGTAGAAAATCCACTTATAATAAGCACAAACAGCGCGGATTTGTTCGATGAAATATGGTGCGTTTTAAGTGATAAAGAAGAGCGCTTAGTGCGATTACAAAAGCGTGACAATGTGAGCCAACAAGAGGCGGAACGCACAATGCTTGCGCAAAGTGCAGAAGAGCGTGCGCACGAAATTGCCGATGTAATAATTACAAATAGAGGCGATAAAGAGGCGTTAGCGGGTGAGGTGAAAAGGTTATATGAGTCAAGAATGGCAAGGTAGGGCAATCCTACATTGTGATGTAAATAACTTTTATGCCTCAGTTGAAATGGTGCTAAATCCCGAACTGCAAGGCAAAGCTGTGGCAGTGTGTGGTGACCCCGATAAAAGGCGAGGCATAGTGCTTGCAAAAAGCAATATTGCAAAAAGCGCGGGTGTTAAAACGGGTGATCCAGTGTGGCAAGCGTTGCAAAAGTGCGGAGATTTAATATTAGTTCCACCAACATATAAAAAATACACCGAATATAGCAGAATTATATATGGAATCTATACTGAATTTACAAGTGAAGTTGAGAGTTTTGGATTAGATGAGTGTTGGCTTGACGTAACGCATTGCAAAAAATTGTTTGGAAGCCCAGTTGAAATAGCAGAAAAAATTAAAAAAACAGTAAACGAGCGCACAGGACTTACAATATCAATTGGTGTGTCATTTACAAAGGTGTTTGCAAAACTTGGCAGTGATTTAAAAAAGCCCGACGCAATAAGCGTTATCAGTATTGAAAACTTTAAGCAAGTTGCGTGGCGTTTACCCGTGCAAGAGATGTTATATGTTGGGCGTTCAACTCAAAAAACATTAAACGCAGTAAGTGTAAAAACTATAGGCGATTTGGCGCACACTGAGGCAAGTTATTTGCAAAAATTGTTCGGAAAAGTTGGGTTGAAACTGTATGAATATTCAAATGGCATTGATACTGAAGAGGTAAAGTGCTATACAGATGTGCACATTCCAGATAGCATAGGCAATGGCACCACAACGCCACAAGATATAACCAATATTGGTGACGCTTCAAGTGTTATATTTGCGTTATGTGAGATGATTGGATTCCGATTAAGGCAGTATAATATGCTAGCGGGCGGTGTGTCGTTAAGTATGAGGAATGTAGAATTATACACTTTTTCTAGACAGATGATTATAAATCCTACTTGTTCCGCATATGAAATTGCGACAAAAGCATTGCATCTATTGCAAAAAAACTACGACTTTAAATATATGTTGCCGTTGCGTTCGTTGTCAGTTGGCACGCATAAATTGGTTAAGTCGGGTGGATTTGTGCAGACTTCTATGTTTGAAGAACAGTCGCATAAAAATGAAGATTTAGAAGCTAGCGTTGACCGTTTGCGTTCAAAATATGGCTATGGCGTGTTGAGAAGAGGTGTAACGGTAGACACTGTTTTTAGTTGTGATGACCGCGAGGCAGAAGATGACTTTTTGCCGTTTGATAAAAATATGAAAAACTTTAATGAAGATGATAAATAAAAATCCGCTATTAGCGGGTTTTTTAGTGTACGATATTTTCGGGCAAGTGGGCAACCAACAAGTATGCCACTATTCCAGTTGCAGCACCCGCAACAATGCTAGTTAGTGCAAGGTAGGGCAGATATCCCCAAACATAGGGGGTGCCTGTTGCAATTTGAGCCACAACAAGTTGTATAACAATATGCACAACCGCGCTTATTGCACTTATTAGTACAAGCCCCAATTTTTTAATTTTTAATAATCCATATGCCACAGTTAGTGAAATTAATGTAGCGGGGAGTGAATATAGTATCATAATAGGATTGCCGACAAAAATAGGCACAATAGTGGATTTTCCGATACCAATAACGGCGGTTCTTGTATATCCAACGGTTACTAGTGAAAACAAAATAATGGTATTGCTTAGCCCCAGTCTTATAAAAGGAAGTGCGGGTACAATTGAAGGCAAGCTGTTTTCTACTATGCCCACAACAAGTGCAATTGCAAGTAAAATTGCCGTGCTAGCTACTTTTTTTGCATTATCAAGCATAACTAACACCTCCAGTAACAACAAATGAATCATCGCTATCTGCGCGAATCACAACAGTTATTTTGTTTGGAAGGCAAACTATGCGCTCATTATCTTGGCTTATGTAGTCGGTGTGGACGCAAATTTGATTGGGACAATCCACATCAATAATCGCAATGGCATTGTCTATAACAGAAAAGGTTGGTTCGCCCGCAACATCATATAATGTAAATTCTGCGTCTTCATCTAAAGGAACAGACAGAATAAGCTCGCCGTTATAATAAATATCTGCATAGGCGCCGTCGTCTCCACCCAAAATAAATATTAGGCAAACCGCAACTATTATAAGAATAAGAGCAATAGCCACAATATCCCATTTAGTGAATGCCTTTTTTGCGCGATAGGCGGAATATAATTCATTTGAATTACCAGTTGACGTCAAAATTCTTATCCCCCATAACGTAGTAGCTGTCTTCAGTTATAACTAGGGCAGAGTAACCTAAACTTTCAACAAGCTCGGTTGCGCCTTCCCCAAGAATCATAATAACGGTTGACAAAGTGTCGCAATATGTCGCGCTAGCACCCACAACTGTAACCGAAATTGGCATATTATCACCGCAAATTGATGGATATCCATTGGTGGATATTATGTGACTATATCTTACATCATCATATATATAATAGCGTTCATAATCGCCAGAAGTTGCAACAGCTTCATTATCAAGCGTGAAACTTGCAACATATCCACTGCCACGGGGATTTGTAACCATAACTGTTAAATTACGATTAGTTGCAATTGTGCCACCTACATTTATTAAATATTCATCACAACTATCTTGCACTATATCAACTCCAACATCAACGGCATATCCCTTCAAAAAAGCTCCAAAGTCAATTTGCGCGCGCGAGTCGGTTTTTGTAATAGTCATAGTGGCTCTATCAATAACAAAACAATCGGCAGAGCAGTAGGACAAAGTCTCTGTAATTTCTGCGTCTGTTGGAATAGAAGTTGCCACTCCTGTGTATGTATCGGGTGAGAATCCCCACAATTCAACAAGAGGGAAGTACCACGGATTAAATACTGCACTAAGCTCACTCATAGAAACAGCCAAGTCCCAAATATATAAAAAATCAGTATCTATAGCTACCAATTCATTGCTATTTGCGTTATTGATATTATATACAATACTGCCAGTAATGCTGGTAGAAAATATGTTATCAAGATCATCCCAAACAGAAACAACCTCATCTGTTAAAGATGAGGCTGCATTGCTTGACAGTTCTGTACTATAAAAAGTGCCAAACACATAACCCTCAGCGCTCTCTGTGCAACCTATTAGGCATACACAAAGTGTGCATATTATTAGCGTTATGATAATACACTTTTTCATTATCTATTTAGCTTTTGGTGCAACTGGTCTTGTTGATGTTGATTTAAAGCAGATGCCAATTGTGCCAGGGCCGCAGTGTGCGCCGATAGTTGGGCCTACATCACAAAGTATTACGGTTGCATCTGGTAGCTGAGATAGTATTCGCGCTTTAACACGCTCAGCTTCTGGTCTGCAATCTGCAGTAAGAATTGCAATTGGGAAATCTTTTATATCCGTTGCTGTTTTTATAACCTCATCTGCAAGAGACAACATAGCTTTGTTTCTGCCAGGAACGGTGCCAAAAGATTGTAGCATTCCGAAATCAACTAGCTTTATTAAAGGTTTAAGTTTTAATAGCCCACCAATAATTGCAGAAGTTGCAGTAATTCTGCCACCGCGTTTTAAATATTGTAAATCATCAACGGTGACGTGTGCGTGCATATGTTGTTGAATTTCATCTAAATAAGCACAAATTTCATCCACACTTTTGCCCGCATTGAATTGTTTTGCTGCAGCATAAACCATAAGTCCTGCTGACATACTTATTGCCTTTGTATCGTAACAAGTAAATTTAACATTAGGATATTTTGCACTAAGTTCTTTTATTGCCATATCCATATACTTAAATGTTCCGCTCATTGAATGGCTAAATGATACATAGAAAATATCTTCACCCTTAGCAAAAAATGGTTCAAAATATGTGATGTATTCAGCTGGGTTTAAAGCTGATGTCTTTGGGGTATTGCCCGCTCTAACTAGGTCAAAAAAGGCTTTTGCATCATATGCTTTGCCCATATCAAAATACTTTTCTTCATCGCAAATAGAGTAGGGCATATATATTACGTTGGTAATATTTAGTTCCTCTAGATATTTGTAGTTTAGTTCGCAGTTGCTGTCGCAAAAAAATGCTGTCATGTTTAAGTCTCCTCTTGTAATTTTTTGGCAGTGAGTTGCCTTTTTTCACTCTCTATGGCGCTAACAATATCATCTAGCACCTTGCTTGGTGATAACCACCAGTCGCGTGACCATACACGCATTATCTTCCAACCCCTACTTTCTAGGAATTTGATGCGGAAAACATCGCGTTCAAGTACGCTTTCGGTGCTGTTAAATGCTTGATAATCACATTCAATTCCCAAAACATATTGATTTAGTGCTTTATCATACACACCTAATGAGAGTTTGTATTTTGTGTTGCCTAAGTTAATATCTACATCATAACCTAACTTTTCTAGCGCGGTTTTTATTTGACTTTCATACGCACCAACAATTTCTGTTGGTTTATTTGTGGTGTGAAGTGAATCAAGTATGCGTTTAACTTCGGGAACATCGCGTTCGGAAACGGCTCTTACATATTGCAAATAGCGCTTTAAGAGTTTCGGACCCATATTTTTATTGGTTTCTACTCTGTCAAGCTCTTCTGGCTCTATACTTGTAACTACATAAATTTTCTTTTTAGCGCGCGTGATTGCTACGTTTAAGCGGTTTTCTCCACCTTCCATTGAAAGTGAACCAAACTGCGTAACCACTTTATCGCAATCGTTGCGGGCATACCCTATGCTAAAAATAATGATATCGCGCTCGTCACCTTGCACGTTTTCAAGATTTTTGACAAACAAACTCGCATTCTCGCCGTCAACAATGCGTTTCCTTTCATTGTCAAGTTGTTTTGCGAAAATTTTAACTTTTTCACCTTCAGCATCAAGCAAATCTTCAATATATTCCTTTTGCTCTGTGTTAAAGGTCACTATGCCGATACTCTCGTTAAACTCGCGTTCGCGCATAATGCTTCGCACCAATTTTACAACGGCAACAGCTTCTTCGTGATTGTGTCTGTTTTGCCATGTGCCTTTTACTTTTATTCGGCTTATAGGAACATCACTATCGTTCCTTGCAATATTTGGTGCAATTTGTAATTTATTGTCATAGAATGCTGCGTTGCTAAAATCAATTAGTTCGGCGTGATTGCTTCTATAATGATAACTTAAATATACTGGGGTGTATCTAGCTGTTGCTAAATCCAACAAACTTTCAACTTCTAGGGCGGCTTGTGTGGATAAATCCATATTGGGATCCATATAAGCTGTGTCGCCAAAATAACGCTTTACAAATCCCGCAGTTGGACGCAACTGTTTGTTGTCACCTGCAACTACTACTTTTGTTCCGCGATAAATTGCGGGTATTGCCGATTCAATGAACACTTGGCTCGCTTCATCAAAAACAATCAAGTCAAAGAGGTCGGACTTTAGTGGAAGTATTGTGCTAACCACATCTGGGCTCAACAACCAACAAGGGAACAACCTCAACAAATACTGCTCAAAATATTCAAACATACGCCTTATTGGTTTTAATCCGCGTTGTTTTTGTATCTCGTATAGGAAATCCTTGTTATTGTGCTTGTTAAAATAGTCAGCATAGCTTTTTCCAAACGAATCATTGGCTAGTGCTAAACTGATTACGCGTTGTTCTTCTTTTAAAGAAATTATACGCTGTCTTAACTCGCCAAAAGTGACGGTCTTGCACAAAAATTCTTCAATATAACTGTCGTTTTGTACGATTTCGTGATAAATTCTTATAGGAACAATCTTATCAATTGTTGCATTTAGGCCTTTTACGGTCATATCACTATTTTTATATGCAAACTCTAAAATTTCACGTACATTAACTGACAATGCTTGTAATGCTTGTGTCATGTCGCGATACTTAACATAGTTTTCTAGCGTGCGTTGTAGCTTCCTTATGAAATCCACATTGCCGTTAATCAAACTGCCTATTGCCATTGCATAGCCTTCAGTGTCTAATACATTTGCAATAACTCTGTATTCTTTTTCGTGGTCTTCAAGTGCACGGCAAGCTATGTTTAAATCTATTTTGATATCCTCACGATATCCATTGTACTTTGTTTTTACAATTGGATACACTGGCCATAAAAGAGGGAAGTGGCACGCCGTAACCACCTTTGACAACGATGGGTGCTTTACGCTTGTTATAATGTCGGCTACTTGCGCTATTGATTTGCGGTCTGCAACATCTTTTTCTAAATAAAATGTAGTTAAATATCTGCTATATGGATATTTTGAATTGTCAAATGGCACAAGTTTCTTGTTAAGTAGCTTGGTGATAAATGATTGTGCTTCTTTTAACGCGTGCATCTCTAAATTAGGCAACACGTGCATAATCATCTCATTATTTGCAAGTAAATCGTGCATTGTAACAAAAAGCTTTGCAAGGCTCTTATCCTTAATCAACTTAATATCTTTGCTGAGTTCGGGATAGTTGCGCTTTATAATGCCGGTTTTTTGCAACTCATTGTAAAAATCGTAGTCAGTTGTGTTTTTGCCGATGTTGTAGCTTGCTGCATACATCTGTTGTAAAGTAAGCCCAAACGCCGTCTTTGTGAAAAGTGTGGCGCTGATACCTTCTAGTGTTGCAAGCTCGTTGCGAATATTTAATTCAACATTGCGATGCTCGTGGATATCTACATCATAATCCCTCATTGAGGTGATTGCGTGCATATCGCGTAAACGTTCAAAGAATGTTATCTTGTCTTTTTCTGGGTCGGGGATTAGCATCGCCTTGTTGTTTAATTTGCCAAGTCTGCTAAATACAACATCTAGCGCGGCTCGCTTTTGGCTTACAACAAGCACCTTTTTCTTTTTGCAAAGTGCATCACTTATGATGTTAACTATGGTTTGTGATTTGCCCGTTCCGGGTGGGCCATAAATTACAATGTTATCTTTATCTGCTATCTCAGAAAGCGCATATTCTTGCGTATAATCAAGGTCATTAATTTCGTAGAATAGGGGCTCATTTGAGGGGGTTTGGGTAACCGTTTTCTGAAAAAACTTGCGTTTAGGAATAATTATTTTACCTTCATTTTTGCTTGAATTTGCAGTGGATAAAAGCGCATCAATTGATGATGTGGTAAGGTTATCTTTTTCTAAAACAAGGTAATCATTATATATTGAATTTGCAAGAGGGAATCTGCCAAGAACAGCCATATTTCTAATTTCTAATCCGTCGATGCGAGTGTCTTGAGATGCGTCAAAAGGCACCAAAGATTTGCGTCTTGCAGGTTTTAATTTAATGTTATTTTTAATTAAGTAGTCGATAGCGGCTTGAATATTTTCGGCAAAGTTGTCGTTAATTGGGTCAAACTCTTGAACCATAATATCTTTAATATTGCGCTCTTTTGTGTATGCCAACAAAAATGCCTTGTTGTACATTATTGGTTGGTTTGGTACAGCGCGTAAAATAGCCTCTTCTTTTTCTATCGTGAGTGTTACGGGAAACAGCATAAGTGGCGCTTTTAATGGTATATCGCTCGTTAAATCGCCTACAACAAAGGGATAGCCTAAAAATAATTCGTATCTGCCAGTCTCTTTTTCTAGCTCTTCAACTTCTCTTTTTAAATATCTCAATGAGGCAATTTCGCGCTCAAGCCTTGCAGAAACTTTTTCTTTATCGGGTTTAATTGGCGCTGATTTTATTGGGGCAGCAATCTCATCAAATTGCAAATCAACAGCATCATCAGCCGCTGCTAGTGCATCAAAGGGGGCAAAAGCTGCCTCAGTTTCTTGTGCCTCTAATTTTTGTGCGCGTGTAACTATTTTAGCAACAACTTTGTTGTCAACTAATGTAAAACTATTGCGCTTATGCCATAAAAAATCGGTAAAATCATCGGTGTCAGCACGATTCTCCATAATGCTTCCCACATCATAACTGTATTTTTTTACGATATTTTTTAAATACAAACTGCGATTTCTGCCACTAATTTGTATAAACCTTTCTTTGTATTTTCTATAAATGGGGTTCATCGTAACTTCTCCTAAACACTAAATATAAATATATTGTATCACATTCAACTCAAATTGTAAACCTATTATATGCAGATTAACCCATATCGACACAATTATACAAAACTTTTATTTTTGCAACACGGGCAATATTATTTGATTTTTGCTTTAATATTTAAATCATTATATAAGCAAAAGTAAACAGAATAAAAAAAATTTAAAAAACTTTGTAAAATTACTTGAAATTACTTTCTAAATTTGGTATGATGTCAACGACTGTGATGGACCTATGTAAGCGAGCACGCTCAAAATTACAACTTACACGTACATCATTATATACTATGGAGGTAAGTCAAATGAACATTATCGACATCATTGAGAAAGAAGGTTTAAGAACCGATCTTCCTGCATTTAACATTGGCGACAACATTAAAGTTTTCGTTAAAGTTATTGAAGGTACACGCGAAAGACTTCAAGCTTTTGAAGGCACAGTAATCGCTCGTAAAAACGGTAGCATCCGTGAGA
>JAWXUT010000055.1:0-11137 GCA_044426075.1 Bacillota bacterium | reverse complement strand
AGAGCTTCTTCTACTTTGCGGGCAATTTGGATGAAGTTATAGCAAAGTACAAAAATAGCAATGAATAATCTTAGAGTAGAAATATTAACCCCAGAAAAAGTATTTTTTGAGGGCGACATAGAGAGTTTAACCGTAGAAACATCGGGCGGACAGTTGGGCATATTGGCTCACCACGCGCCAATGGCAATCGGCTTGCAACCAGGTGTTGTAAAGTTAAGCAGTGCAGAAGATGTAAAACTTGCGGTTAACGGAGAGGGTTTTGTTGAGGTTAGACCCGACAAAACCGTTATTCTATGTCAAACAATGGAGTGGCCAGAAGAGGTTGAAGTTAACCGCGTTCAGCGCGCCATTGAAGAACACGAACGCAAGTTGCGCGAGTCGCAAAGCGTGGTGGAATACAAAATGAGCAAAGCGACTCTAGCGCGTGCATTTGCACGTTTAAGGGTGACAAAATAATACATTAAGGAGCAATTTGTGATAAAATTAACAGCTAACGGAGTTTATTACCACAACGGCGACATTACTACTAAGGCAGTGGAAAAAGATAGTGACGGATATAAAAAAACTATGGCATATAGTATTATATCCGCTCATAACGTTTTAGAGAAAACAGAAAAAGATGCCCCTGTTTGCATCAAATTTGATGCAATCGCCTCACATGACATTACATATGTAGGAATTATTCAAACAGCAAAAGCTATTGGTCTTGAAAAATTCCCTATTCCATATGTACTAACAAACTGCCACAACAGTTTATGTGCAGTAGGCGGCACTATTAATGAAGATGACCATATATTTGGCTTATCAGCTGCAAAAAAATACGGCGGAATATATGTTCCTGCGCACATAGCAGTTATCCACACATATATGCGTGAGCGTATGGCGGGCGTTGGCAAGATGATACTTGGCAGTGATTCACATACAAGATATGGTGCAATAGGCACAATGGCTATGGGTGAGGGTGGTCCCGAACTTGTAAAGCAAATTATCGGCAAAACATATGATATTAACTATCCAGATGTAGTTGGAATTAAGTTAACGGGCGCACTTCGCAAGGGTGTAGGACCTCAAGACGTTGCATTGCTACTAATAAAAGCGGTATTTGCAAGTGGTTTTGTAAAGAATAAAGTGTTGGAGTTCTTTGGCAGTGGCATAAGTTCACTTTCAATGGAATACAGAAACGGCATTGACGTTATGACAACAGAAACAACTTGCCTAAGCAGTATTTGGGCGACCGATGAGGCAACTGAAGCATACTTAACAAATCACCAAAGAGGCGATGAGTACAGTAAAATTGCACCACAAGACGGCGCATATTATGATTCATTAATTGAAATCGATTTAGATAAAGTTGAGCCAATGATTGCTCTTCCTTTCCACCCAAGCAATGTTTATAGTTTGGCAGAACTTATTGCGCATCCAGTTGAGATTTTGACAAAAGTGCAAGAAGAAGGCAGAGAACTTTTGGGCAATCCAACATATTGTTTAACAGATAAAATTTCAGCAGACGGCAAAATTATTGTA
The DNA here is from genome assembly GCA_044426075.1 of Bacillota bacterium. GTDB lineage: Bacteria > Bacillota > Clostridia > Christensenellales > DTU072 > JAWXUT01. The sequence goes on along the minus strand of JAWXUT010000055.1, from coordinate 9,613 downwards.
GACCAAGCAATTATTGCGGGTTGCGCAGGCGGAACATATGATAACTTATTTGAAGCAAGCGAAATCCTAGACGGTCACTCAATTGGCGACACTTTGAGTATGAGTGTTTACTGTGGTTCACAACCAATTTACCTTGATCTTATGAAAAAGGGCGCACTTGCTAAACTTGCAGAAGCGGGCGTAAATATTAAAACAAGTTTCTGCGGACCTTGTTTTGGTGCGGGTGATGTTCCAAACAACAATGGTTTGTCAGTAAGGCATTCAACTCGTAACTTCCAATCACGCGAAGGCGCAAAACCAAACGAAGGTCAAGTTGCCAGCGTTTGTCTAATGGATGCTAGAAGTATTGCAGCTACTGCTAAAAATGGGTACTTGACTTCTGCACTAGAAATGGATTATAATAATAATGTAGAGACATTTACATATGATGATAAAATCTACAAAAACAGAGTTTATCAAGGTTACAACACACCAGACTCCGATACAGCGCTAAAATATGGCCCAAATATTGCAGATTGGCCAGAGCAAATCGCCTTGCAAGATAACATTGCTATGCGCGTTGTAACAGTTATTAATGATGCAGTTACAACTACAGATGAACTTATTCCTTCTGGCGAAACAAGCAGTTATCGCAGTAATCCAATAAGACTTGCTTCATTCACATTGAGCAGAAAAGCACCGCAATATGTCGGAAATGCACAAAAATCTCTAGATGAAGAAAAAGCAAGACAGCAGTCCGGCGCAATGCCCGCAGATATCGCTAACGCAATTACCATTGCTGGTGGCATTGAGGGTTCAATTGGACTAGGAAGTACAATTTTTGCTGTTAAACCAGGTGACGGAAGCGCGCGTGAGCAAGCAGCATCTTGTCAAAGGGTGTTGGGCGGAATCGCAAATATCGCTGTTGAATACGCTACAAAGAGATATCGTAGCAATCTTATCAACTGGGGTATGGTTCCATACTGCTACAATAACGCGGTTGCCTTGCAAGAAGGCGATATAATCGTGGTTAAAAATGTAAAAGCGGGCATAACTTGCGGAACACAACCTGCGGTTATAGTGCGTGGTGAACAAAAATTCGATATCACGCTTACTGTTGATAGGTTGACAGACGCCGAGAGAGATATTATCTTCAGTGGCTGCCTAATTAACTACAACAGAAACAACTAAAACACTATTTGCTCTTGCCCATTTGTATGGGCGAGGGTAATTTTTATATAGACGGAAGCAACAGTAACCCTAGCGGGTTTAATGAAGAAGTAATAGTGAATAGTGAAGAAGTAAGGATGCATTATATTATAAATCCACAATTTTTCATTTGAACCTTGATTATAGTCCGTCTATGTTTATCTATGAATACAACATTACCACAATGTTATCAAGAAAAAAAGGAGCTATTATGGGTATTTTTAATCCTAAGTACGAAACAATGTCGCGCGCTGAGATGAGCGCTATTCAACTTGAAAGAATGAAAGAGATTGTGGCATATGCCTATGAGAATGTGCCATTTTATAAAAAGAAGTATGATGATGCAGGATTTGATCCATATAGCATAAAGACATTAGAAGATGTAAATCGTATTCCTTTTACAAATAAAGTGGATTTAAGGGATAATTATCCATATGGATTATTGGCAGTGCCAAAGGGTGAACTTTTAAGAATACACGCAAGTAGTGGCACAAGTGGCAAGCCAACAGTAGTTTGCTACACCAAAAAAGATATGGATATCTGGACAGAATGTTGTAGCAGATTGATGGCAGCAGCGGGTGTTGAAAAAGAAGATATAGTACAAATTTCTTTTGGATACGGACTATTTACGGGTGCTTTGGGTATGCACCAAGCGGCTGAAAATATTGGCTGTGCGGTTATCCCTGCAAGCAGTGGCAACACAGAAAGACAAGTTATGTTGATGAAGGATTTAGAGTCAACTGTACTAGTGTGCACACCTTCATATGCCTTGTATATGGGTGAAATGGCAGAGAAATTGGGCTATAAAAAGGAAGATTTAAAGCTACGCATCGGACTATTTGGCAGTGAGGCGTCAACAGAAGAAATGCACAATGAAATCCGCAAAAAGCTAAATGTTACAACAAATGACAACTATGGTTTATCTGAAATAATTGGGCCAGGTGTATCGGGTGAATGTGAACTTAAATGTGGTATGCACATAAATGAAGACCATTTTTATCCAGAAATCCTTAATTCTGAAACATTTGAACCTATTGCAGACGGCGAGTATGGCGAGTTGGTGCTAACCACGCTTACTAAAGACGGTATGCCAGTAATAAGATATCGCACAAAAGATATCACGGCACTTGACCACAGCACTTGTGAGTGTGGCAGAACTAGTGTTCGTATGGCAAAACTACGCGGTAGGGTTGATGATATGCTTATTATAAGAGGCGTAAACGTATTCCCTTCACAAATTGAAGGCGTGCTTATGAAGATGCCAGAAGTTGGTGGACAATATGAAATTATAGTAACTCGCGAAGGCTTTATGGACAAGTTAGAAGTTAAAGTTGAAGTTGCAAACAGCGAAATAATTTTGGATTTTGCAAAACTTACAACGCTAAAGGCACAAATTTCACACAACTTAAAAACGGTGTTGCAGTTAGATGTAAAGGTAACACTAGCCGAACCACTTTCAATGAAGAGGTTTGAAGGCAAGAGCCAAAGGGTTACTGATTTACGCCCCAAAACCTAAAATTCTGTGCCTTTTCTGCTATTTTAGCCCAAAATTCGCCTCGAGTATTCCCGATACACTTCAGCAAATTTTGTACTAAACTAGAAAAAATTACAACAGCATAAAAATTATAACAGTATATTGATAAAATAAACGGAGGTATTCCTTGAAAAAACTAATGTTAACAAATGAATCAATCGCGAGAGGTGCATATGAAGCGGGCGTAAGCGTCGTGTCATCATATCCAGGCACACCATCTACAGAGATAACAGAGTTTATCTCAAAGTACGATGAAATTTATAGCGAATGGGCACCAAATGAAAAGGTTGCAACAGAAGTTGCAGTTGGTGCGTGTATTGCGGGTGCAAGAAGTATGTGTTGCATGAAGCACGTAGGCGTAAACGTAGCAGCCGACCCACTTTTTACAGCAAGTTATACTGGTGTAAATGCAGGTATGGTATTGGTTGTGGCAGATGATCCAGCTATGCACAGTTCACAAAACGAGCAAGACAGCAGATTTTATGCACGTAGTGCGCATGTTCCTATGCTTGAACCTAGCGATAGTCAAGAGGCAAAGGATTTTGTTTCATTGGCATATAAGATTAGTGAGGAGTACGACACTCCAGTTATGTTGCGTTTGACAACAAGAATTGCGCACAGCCAAAGTATGGTTGAACTTGGTGAAAGAAAACAAGTTGAGAAAAAGCCATACAATAAAGATATTGCAAAATATGTTATGATGCCAGTTCAAGCTATTGGCAGACATAAAGTTGTTGAGGCACGTGAGATTCGTTTAGCAGAAGACGCAAATACTATGGCAATAAATAGCGTAGAGTTCCGCAGTAAAAAGGTTGGAATAGTTTGTGCGGGTGCTGTTTATCAATATGTAAAAGAGGCAACTGACGCAAGTATATTCAAGTTAGGTTTAGTTTATCCATTGCCAGTAAAGGCGATTGCAGAGTTTGCAAAAGAGGTAGATGAACTACTTGTAATTGAAGAATTAGAACCATTTATTGAAGATCATTTAAAAGCAAACGGCATAGTTTGTCACGGCAAAGAAATTATTGGCTTGCAAGGCGAACTAAATGTTGCTACGCTAAAAGAAAAATTATATGGCATAGTTGCAAATAAACCAAATGCAGTGGTTCCTAACAGACCACCAGTATTATGTGCGGGTTGCCCACACAGAGGTGTCTTTTATGTATTAAACAAACTAAAAATGACAGTTTCTGGTGATATTGGATGTTATGCGTTGGGTGCACTTGCTCCATTAAGCGCGGTTGATACTTGTATTTGTATGGGTGCAAGCGTAAGTATGGCTCACGGATTTGATAAAGCAGATGAGCGTATCGCACGCAAAATGGTTGCAGTTATCGGCGATAGCACATTTATGCACAGCGGAATAACTGGTCTAATAAATTCAGTTTATAACAAAGGCACAAGCACAACTATAATACTTGATAACAGTATTACTGGTATGACTGGGCACCAAGATAATCCTACAACGGGTAAGACAATTAAGGGCGAAGCAACAACAAAAATCGACCTTGTTGACCTTGTTAAAGCTTGTGGCGTAGGCAGTGTTCGTGTAGTTGATGCGTATGACCTCAAAAAAGTTGAGCAAATTGTAAAAGAAGAAACTGCAAAAGAGGAAGTAAGTGTAATAATTGCAATGCGTCCTTGTATTTTGCTTACAAAAAAATATCCACCAGCATTCAGTATTGACAGCGAGAAATGCAAAAAATGCAAAGCTTGTTTAAAAATAGGCTGTCCTGCTATTGAAAATGTAGGTGGCGAGATAAAAATAAATAAAGAGTTGTGTGTAGCGTGTGGCGTATGCACAGGGCTATGTCATTTTGGCGCTATCAAGGAGGGCAAATAATATGGAACAAAACATACTAATTGTAGGCGTTGGCGGACAAGGCACACTACTTGCAAGCAGAGTGCTAGGTGCAATAGCAGTGCTAGTAAATAAAGATTGTAAATTGAGCGAAGTGCACGGAATGTCACAACGTGGCGGAAGCGTAGTAACGCACGCAAGGATTGGCGAGAAAGTTGATTCTCCAATTATCCCAGTGGGCGGTGCTGATTACATAATCGCATTTGAAGAGTTGGAAGCATTAAGATGGAATCACTTCTTAAAAGAAGATGGATTGATGTTAGTAAATGTGCAACGTATGATGCCAATGCCAGTAATAACGGGTATGGCAGAGTATCCAAAAGAGATATTCAAGCAACTTGATGACCGCAACAAAAAGGTTATGCAAATTGAGGGATTAAAACTTGCTTCAGAAGCAGGCAACAGCAAGGCAGTAAACGTAGTAATGATAGGTGCATTGTGTAACGCAATGGGCGTGAGTTATGACATAGCAAAACAAGCGGTTACACAGTGTGTGCCAGCACGTTTGCTAGAAATAAACCTTACTGCACTGCAACTAGGTTATAATTTATAGGAGGAAAATATGTACTTCAACAAAGCAAAAGAATGTATGACTAAGGAAGAAAAATTCGCACTTCAGTCAGAAAGATTAAAAGAAGTAGTTACAAGAGTTTACAACAATGTTCCTACATACAGAAAGAAAATGGAAGACGCGGGCGTAACTCCCGATGACATCCACACTATAAAAGATATTGTAAAATTACCATTTACAACAAAGCAAGATTTGCGCGACAACTATCCCTTTGGAATGTTTGCAGCACCACAAAAAGATATAATAAGGTTGCACGCAAGTAGCGGAACAACGGGTAAATTAACCGTAGTTGGATACACACAAAACGACATAGATATGTGGTCAGAGTGTTGTGCACGTGGGTTTGTTGGTGGTGGTTGTACAAATGAGTCAACCGTTCACGTTGCATATGGATATGGATTGTTTACTGGTGGACTAGGTGCTCATTATGGTGCAGAAATGTTGGGTGCTACGGCAGTGCCCGTATCATCAGGCAACACCCAAAGACAAATTATGCTTATGAAAGATTTCAAGGCAGATACATTATGTTGTACGCCTTCATATGCAGTATTTTTGGGCGATGAAATTGCAAAAATGGGATTAAAACCTTCAGATTTAAGTTTAAAACGCGGATTCTTTGGTGCAGAACCTTGGACAGAAGAAATGCGTAACGAGATTGAAGCAAAGTTAGGGCTAGAGGCTTATGACATATATGGATTATCCGAAATTGCTGGTCCAGGTGTTGCAACTGAATGCGAATTTAAAGTGGGTTCACATATAAATGAAGATTTCTTCTATCCAGAAATTGTGGATAAAGAGACACTTGAGCAGTTGCCATTTGGCGAGAAGGGTGAACTAGTTTTCACTACATTGACAAAAGAAGGCATTCCACTTATAAGATATCGCACCCGTGACATTACAGCGCTAACAGATGAGCCTTGTAAGTGTGGCAGAACTGGTGTAAGAATTGCACGTATCAACGGCAGATCAGATGATATGCTTATAATTAGGGGCGTAAACGTGTTCCCATCACAAATTGAAAGCGTGTTGCTAAGTGGCAATCGCCCAATTACCCCACATTATCACATCTATGTGGATAGAATAAATAACCTTGATATTATGGAACTTGAAATTGAACTAAGCGGAAACGCACATTTTGATTCTGTTGATGATATCGAAAAAATGAAAAAGACACTTGCTGCCGACATTGCTAGTGCAATCGGAATAAGTGCAAAAATAAAACTAGTTTCTGAAGGAAGCGTGGCACGTAGTGAAGGCAAAGCAAAGCGTGTTACCGACAGAAGAACAACAAATTCATAGGAGGCTTATTATGTTAGTAAATCAAATAGCAGTATTTTTGGAAAACCGTAGCGGAAGAATTGCAGACTTTTCTCGTGTATTGAGGGAAGCAGATATCAATATTCAAGCTATGTCAATTGCAGACACCGCTGAATATGGCGTTTTGCGTGCAATTACAGATAACAATGAAAAAGCAGTTAAAGCACTAAGGGCAAACGGCTTTAACACCGCTTCAGCTGATCTTGTTGGATTTCAAGTAAGCGATAAACCAGGTGAAATGAACAAAGTACTAACAGTACTAGACACCGCAGGCGTAAATATTTCATACCTATATAGTTTTGCGCGCCCAAATAAACAAAGCGCAGTTATACTTGTAAAGGTTGATGACAATGAAAAAACTGGTGCAATTTTAAAAGAGCACGGCATTGATTTGATATCAGAGGGCATACTATAATAGGTGGATAAAAACGAACTACGCAAAACAATAAAAGCTATAGCATTATTAGACAGGCACGATAAATCGCATAACATTGTATCGTGCTTGTTGGCGTTAGCTGAGTTAAAAAAAAGTACCAGCGTTTTTATGTTTATGGGTGACAGTCGTGAACCCGATTTAAGTTACTTGATAAAGCACTCAACAGCCTTGCAAAAGGAGTGTTATGTGCCAGTAACAACCGACATAATTAGATTTGCACGAGTTGATGAATATACAACACTAGAACGCAAAAAATATGGAATTTTGGAGCCTCAGCTACCGAATTACACTGAAATTACACCCGATATAATTATTGTTCCTATGGTTGCTTGCGATAAAAATGGTGGCAGACTAGGGCACGGCAAGGGCTATTATGATAGATTCCTTGCAGATAAAAATATATATAAAGTAGGGGTGACTTTTAGTGACTTTATAGTTAGTGACACATTTTGTTGTGCTCACGACATCAAAATGGATATAATAATAACAGACAAAGGAATTTTAGAATGAGAATAATTGGCGGACAATTTAAGGGCAGAAAATTAGATACTATGGCAGATAAAAGCATCAGACCCACAACAGATAGAGTTAAGGAGTCTATGATGAACCTCATTCAAAACGATATTGTTGGAGCGAGCGTGTTGGATTTGTTTGCGGGCAGTGGCGCCCTCGGCATTGAAACATTGTCACGCGGGGCAGAAACGTGCACATTTGTGGATAATTCCCGCACATCTATTGTGGTGTTAGAAAAGAACCTTGCAAAAATTTCGGCAAAATACGACATTATCTCAAAAGATTATAGGTCTGCATTAGATGAGCTTGGCAGAAGGGGCAAAAAGTTTGATATAATATTTTTAGATCCTCCTTATGGCAAAGACACCGAGTCAGATGCACTGTTGCGAATAAAAGACCACAACTTGTTGACAGAAGACGGATTGATTATGATTGAGCGCGACCGCGACGACAATCCACATTCATTGCCACACGGATTTATAATAGCAGATGCAAGGCACTATGGTGGCACTACAGTTGAGATTATAAGAATTGGCACAAAATGCGCAATAACTGGCACATTTGATCCATTTACAAAAGGGCATAGGCAACTTGTAGATGTTGCGTTAGAAACTTTTGATATGGCGCACATTGTTATTCTTGACAATCCAGAAAAAACAAGTGCATTCAGATTGATGTCACGCGAGAAAATTATTGAGCAATCTACAAAAGATATTTCTCACCGCGTAAAAATTGAGTATTTTAGTGGAATGACTATTGACTATTGCAAGAAAAATGGTATAATAAATATAATAAGAGGAGTGCGCAACGAAAAAGATGCCGATTATGAAAAAGAAATGGCAGATTACAACGAGCAAAATGGCGGGATAGAAACAACGCTAGTGCAGTCTAGTTGTCAAGAAATCAGCAGTACTCTTGTTAAAGAAAAAATTATGAGCAACGAAGATATCACAGAACTTATGGTTCATAGTGCGTTAAAAGAGGTACAAAAGGAGGCGCGAAGATGGAAAATGTAGAGGATATATTGTTTCAAATTGAGCAATTATTAATAGAGGGCAAAAAGCAAATCTTTGGTTCGGGTGTGACTGTTGACGGAGATGAAATGGCTTCAGCAATTGCAAGGCTTAGGGAGAGTATGCCAAGTATCATTGCAGATGCGCAAACAATGATTGCAGAAGAAGATTATCGTACAAGAAAAACCGAGCAAGAAATGTGCAGATTAGTGCAGTCCGCGCAGAAACAAGCGCAAGAACTTGTGGCTTCTCATACAATAACCTTAAACGCGCAGCGCGAAGCCGATATAATTATGGCAAAAGCTGATGAATATGCAAAACGTGTTTATGAATCGGTTAAAAATGATTGCAATCAAGTGCTAAGTTATGTTGAAAATACTCTGCAACAAGCAAAAGATATTGTAACAAGCGCTAAAGCGAATTCAAATCAATAATAACATCATTAGTTGCCTCACTTAAAAGTGGGGCTTTTTTATGCGAAAAAGCATTATCCGATGGCATTACAAAATAATACAATAAATTCCCTTGCTATTTTTAATTGTATGTGCTAATATGTTATAGTGCTAGATGGGGAGCCAGCGGTGCCCTGTAACCTGCAATCCGCTACAGCAGGATCGAACGCCCACCGAGGCTTATATTATGGATAGCCGGCCTTTATAAGGAATGTTGATATTAAGGTCTTGTGCAATCTAGTGTCGTGAACCGTGTCAGAGTTTGATCGCAGCAGCACTAAGCGAATTTCTAGGTGTGCCACAAGGTAGCTTTAAAGGAGTCACCTGTCAAGGTGTCGAATCGGTAATATTTGTCGGAGTGGGTGCATTTTTTTTGGATATTTTCGCCTTTATCTTGGCTCACATAGTCCCGCTATGCTTCAACAGTATAAAAACAAAACTATCTCAAAAAAAACCAACTTTTGATATTTTCGCCTTTATCTAGGCATACATAGTCTAGTTATATTCAATTAAAATAAAAACAAAACTATCTCAAAAAAACCAACTTTTGGTTATTTTCGCCTTTATTCCAGCATATAAATAAAAAATCTGAAGTGTACCCTATTTAGAGGACATATTTAAAAATGTAAAATTCTATTGTTATTTTCTGAGCTTTCAAAATAATATAATACAAAACTGCAAAAACTTGTTTTTGTTATAACCCTTTACGCGGATATATTTTGCGATAC
>JAWXUT010000054.1:0-11370 GCA_044426075.1 Bacillota bacterium | reverse complement strand
ACAGGCAAAACCCCAATCTCTCATAATTCCCCTTTGTGCCCAACTAAGTTCCGCTGGAATTTAGTGAAAAAGTAAACTCCATTTTTTTGTCCACTATGGAATTTACTTTTTCATTTGACAAAATGTGTTTAAATCACACATAATAGAATATACTAAATAACAACTTGACAAAATTATTCAAAAAATGATATAATTTGTTGTGAAGTGCAAATGTTTGCGCAAATTTTAAGGCAAGAGGGATTATGCAAAAAGCAAAAATACTAAAACTTAGTTTAATTGTAATCTTATCAATTATATTGATAGGATTATTGAGTATAGTTATTTTTGTCAATAGAAAATTCACAGACGATATGGCGGGCTATTTAGTTGTGGCATACGAACGGGGTATAACGGCGGAAGAAGTTAGCGATATGCTTGTAGAATACAAAGTGGTGTCAGACAACTTGCCCGAAGATGAAGTTGAAAGTATGGAAGCTTTTGGTGTGCTTAACGACTTATTGCTGATTGTGACGGATAATATTGATTCCGAAGTTGTTATTGATATAGTTTATTATGGAAGCAATCAAAAGGTTTCTATTTTTAAAAAACTTAAAATGTTGAAGTATTATGGAATGTCAAATTCTGGACAAATAGGCGATACAGTATCGGCTAGCGTTAATTTGATAACCACAATGAATGACTATATTGTAAAATATCGCGATGTTTTTGATCGTGTTTTGGAGCTGTCATATAAAGAAACTGAACTTTTAATCAACTTCACATATGACGTTGTGGGCATTATTAATTATCCAGAATCCTCTTCAGAAGAAGGGCAAGCGGAACAGCTAATAACTATTTTAGAAATGGCTGGCGGTGATCTTACTGGGCTAAATACGCTCAATTGGATATACCTATGTACCTTTATTGGGGACCTAAACGATAACTTAGAAGATACTGCAGAACTTGTAAGCGTTATCTCTTACATTTTGGGATATGGTTATATTCCATACGACAGTGTGCTTGATTTGGCGCTACAATTAGGTGATTATTTTATCAATGGATTCGGAACAGTTGTTGCATAATTAAGGCTTGACATATGGCAAACTAAATGTTATACTGAGTTTGTAAACTAAAATAAACTTAACTTGTAAGGAAATTATGATTGTATTAAGAATAGCAATAATTATGTTTGCGGTAATGGAACTTTCTAATGTGCTAATAATGTACTTTAAACCCGACTTTAAGTACGGCAATAGCATGAATGCTTTTAAAGAATGGGCGGATAGTAAAGATGATGAGGCTCGCCATTTGTTCGCAAAATATATGGTGAACTGGGTTGCAAACTGCAAGGCTATATTCATAGCAATATTGGTGGTTATAGCAATAGTTGGCACCGAAACAATGATGCTTTACGCAGTAATTGCAACAGTTGTATCTATCTTTTTATACTTTGTATCGTTGCATCCAATTATATGTAAATTGGATAAAATGGGCAAAATTAACCCAAAAGGCTATTCAAAAACCCTAAGTTATATGATTATTGGCTTTATAACTATGTTTGTGGCGGCGCTAATTATATATTTCATCATAAGATAAACAGCAAACTGGAGATAGTATGAAAATCTTAAAAATAATAGTAGCTATTTTAATGATAGCAGTAATAGCCTTATCTGTTGTAGGCATAATATTTTTTGAAGAAGTGGTTGAAGAAGCTGAGCCAACAGATTTTTTTGACGGAAACGAAGGCAGCTATATATTAGAATACGATATTCTTGCAGATGGAATATTAGCTAGTATGATTGTTGCTATGGTTGGGCAATATTGCGAACCCGAGATAACCGTAATATTTACTGAAGATAGTTGCACACTACAATACGCAATGTCAAACAAGCTTGGCGGATTGTATCTAGTTGTTGATGATGAATTAATTGAGTGGACGGCGGGCGAAGATGATGGCACAAATATTACATATAGTTTGGTTCTGGATAAAGAAGTAGCATCAGGCGATATGTATTTGCAGAGTTCGGTGCCAGCAATCAAAATGACAATAAATTATGGAGTAAAGTTAATTGAACCAACAGTAGAAGACGCAGTTGGTGAAGCAGTCGAATTATAATTAGGCTAAACAAAAAGACAAAACGGAGGTCTATTGTGGAAATAACAAAGGCAAATGAAGATTACTTAGAATCAATATTAGTATTAGGTACCATTAAAGACGGCACAAGAAGTGTTGATGTTGCAAAGAGTTTGGGTGTATCAAAAGCAGCCGTTACAATTGCAGTTGAAGAGCTTATTACAAAAGGATTGGTTATAAGGGAAGCATATCGCAACATTTTTTTGACAGATGCTGGAAGAACAATTGCCACAAGTATATCACAAAAGCACAAGTTAATTAAGGATTTCCTAATTAAAATAGGTGTTTCTGAAGAGACTGCAGACATAGAGTGTTGCAAAATTGAGCATATATTGAGTGATGAAACGTTGGCTTGCTTGCAAAAAGTTGCTACTAAATTTTAATTCAAACACAATTTTCAAATAGCTGTAGATTATAAAATTTACAGCTATATTTTTTATTAAATAAAGTTAAACAAATTTAACTAAATTGCTTGACGCAGCGAATCTGGTGTGATATACTAATGATGTTAAGAGAACTTAACTATTATTAGCAGAGGGTGGCAAATGACTCAAGTAGAAAGGCGTATAGGATATCAATGTGGACTAGCTATGGTTGGTATTAAGGCTGGCAGCTTGGTGGCGTTTAAACACAAAGACTATAAAGACTTAATGGCAGAGCTTGATTTTTTACGGTTGAGGCTGCAGTCGGTTGGCATAGAGATGAAAGTTGTGTTTGACAATGGCGAGCGTATGTTGGTAATGGTATATCGCGAAAAAGTATTGGCAAAAAGTTTGGCTAGTGCGGAAACAAGATTGTTTCTAGCACAATATGGCTACAGATATGGCGCTGATGCAAAAGAGATGTTGGAGTGCTTAAGCAAAAGATTTCACAGTGCGGATGAGTTCCCACACGAAATCGGTGTGTTTTTAGGTTATCCACTCGCGGATATAAAAGGGTTTATTGCAGATCCACACGGCTACAAACACTGTGGCGTATGGAAAGTATATCACAATGTAGAAGAATGCAAAAAGTTATTCACTACATACAAAAAGTGTGCAAGTCGCATAAGGTGCAGAATTGAGTCTGGCGACGACCTCACAATGATCTTTAAAAGAGCTGTATAACAGCAAAGGAGTAAATATGAAAATAGGAATAATTTATTGGAGCGGAACTGGCAGAACTGAAGCGTTGGCAGATATCTTAAAAAAAGCGGCGATAGCAAAAGGTCACGCAGTTGAAGCAAGTAGCGTTGAAGATTTTAGCGGAACTATAGGCGCATATGATGCAGTATTTTTAGGATGTTCATCACAAGGCGCAGAAGAGTTAGAAGAAGATGTATTTGCACCATTCTATGAAGCTATTAAATCAGAGTTGGCGGGCAAAGATGTTGGCTTATTCGGTTCATATGGCTGGGGCGATGGCGAGTGGATGCGCAACTGGGTTGCAGATGCTCAAGATGCTGGCATTACAGTGTTGTCTGGTGAAGGGTTAATTTGCCAAGAGGATGAAGAAACAGAAGATGCATGTATAAGTTACATTAATAGTGTTGTTTAATGAGAGCAATCTCCGGTTATAATTTTGCAAAAAAGGTCACAATTTGTGGCCTTTTTTGTGTATAAGAGTGTAAAAAAATTGTTATATATAATTTTGAAAACAATGTAGTAAAAATAGAGTAAATGGCTAAAAAATCAAAAAAAAATAAATGATATATTCTAATTGACACCATATATAGCGTGTGCTACAATACAATCGCTTTAAGAGGCAAATTGCTTCTATTCTATAAAGCTAAAGAGACAGTAATGAGCATATTCAAAGAAAAAACGTTTATGAAAAACATAATTCCGCTAGCCATACCAATAGCACTACAAAATTTGGTTACAGCGGTGTTGAATATTATTGACCAAACTATGGTTGGGTGGTTGCCAGCCGATATAGCAGAATACTGCCTAAGTGCAGTTTTGCTTGCAAACCAAGTGGTGTTTATCATACAGATGTTGCACAATTCTGTTGGAAACACAGCAAATATGTATATTGCACAATATACGCATAACGGCAATGAAAAAATGATACCTAGGCGTGTTGGATTAGCGTTGTCATTAAATATAGGTATAGGAATATTTGCAACATTGTTTTGCGGATTGATGGCTACAAATGTAATAGGTTTGTATAGCCCATCTGCAGAATATGCGCAATATGCTTCAGACTTTTTGCAAGTTGTTGCACTAAGCTTTATCCCAATGTCCGTTACAATGACGTTTTCTTTCGTGTTACGTGCAATTAAAAAACTAAATGTTCCATTATATGCAAGTATATTTGGCGTTATTTGCAACATGATATTCAATTATGTATTTATGTTTGGTGCATTTGGCATTGAAGCTATGGGCATTATGGGCGCTGCGTGGGGAACTGTTATTGCTAGAACACTAGAGATGATTGTGGTTGTTATTGCACTAATAAAATTCAAATATCCAATTTTTACTAAACCAAGTGTTATGTTTAAGAGCGATAGAGCTTTTAACAAAAAGTTTTTTGCAACATTCTTCCCAGTTTTGAGTAACGAGTTTTTCTGGGTGTTAAGTATGACGGTTTATCTATTTGTGTACGACAAGTTGGATAGTTCAGAGGTTATGTTGTCGGCGTACAATATTGCGCAAAGTGTAGATAAATTGATATCTGTATTTATGATTGGCGTGGGTTGCGCGGGTGGAATACTTATAACTAACGTGGTTGCAAAAGGCAATAGGCAAGATATAGCAAAGCAACGCCGTTTAACATTGCAGTTCGGCGCGATTATGGGTGCGTTTGTTGCAGTGGTCACCTTTGCCACCTCATTTTTTGCCCCCGAAATTTTTATAAATGTAAGTGACGAAGCACGTGATGTTGCTACAAAATTACTCTGGTGCTATGCGGGTTCAGCTATGCTTAGAACGCTAAACTTTATGCTTATTGTGGGAGTGCTCCGTTCAGGTGGAGATGCAAAATTCTGCCTAATAAGTGAAACTATCGCTATATGGTGTGTATCCGTTCCACTTGTAATTGTGGGCGGAATAGTGTTCCACTTTAATATATTTATACTATACGGACTCAGTATGGTTGCTGAAGTAATTAAATTTATTGTGTGCTTAAAACGTGCGCGGTCAGAAAGGTGGATAAAGTTTTAACAACAGTTTAGGTAGCCTAAATAACAAATTAAGGCACCCAATCACCACTATTTATGATATAAAATCCGAACAAGCAACATTCGCTATTGTAAACAACAGCACTTCTTTTTAGGTTGCTACATCTATTTAAACAATTAAATTTTCTGTTAGCTATCTGGTTTAGTTTGCAGTAATTATAACCACAACAAGGTGGGCAGCAAGCATAAGCTTCTGTCCACCTTATTGGTATAAATTTATATTTGGATAGTCGGTGCTTTGTGCTGTTGAACAAAAAGTGCACTTCAACTTCCATTTTGCCGTACATCTCAAATGGTGGCATTATGAGTTATTTTGCTTTGCCTTTACAACATAGTTGCCTTCGCCAACGTTGCCGAACATATAGTATCCAATTGAGTTGGTGCGTGTTGTTGCAACGCAACGCTCAATGTCACCAGTTGTTCTATTAACTTCATATAAACCAACATAAACGCCAGTTAATGCGGTGTTATTAAATTTAACAAATCCGCTTATTGTACCAGTGTTGGTTTCTGGGTCTTTTACAATTAATAGTGTGCTGTTTACAATGTTTCCATCTTTTATCGATATCAAAATTTTGCTTGATAATTTGTATCCGTCTTTGGTTGCAACAAGGTGATAATCGCCATTTTCTATGCCATAGAACACAAACTCGCCGTCGTTTGCGGAAGTTGTATTTGCCATAGTTTCTTCAGTAGTGGCATTTTTCAAATAAACTTTTGCTCCACCCAAACTTGCAGAGGTGCCGTCATCAAATAATTCCCTTACAACACCCGCAACTGTGCCAAGTGCTATGCTTGTGTCTTGCACCAATTTGAAGTTTACAGTCTGTATTTCATTTGAGTTTAAAATAACTGTGCTGGGTTCTGTTATTGGGCAGGTTTCACTAACCGCTGTTAATGAATAGGTGCCAAAGGATAAATCATCAAACACATAGTTGCCTTCGCTGTCAGTTAAAACGTGAAGATATGGTTTGCCATTTGCGTCAAAAAGTTTGACCGTAGCTCCTGCAACTGGTATGCCAGAATCGTCTAGCACGGTTCCAGTTATCGCGGCGCTGTCGTCGCTTGATTCGGTAAGGGTTAATGAAACTTCATACTCATCTTTGTTTTGTAAGCTAAAGTCGTCGCTGTAAGTTAAATTGAACTTGTCTTTAATTATTGCCATTTATAAATTTCTCCTTATTGATTGTAGTTGCCTACACTTCATTGATATGCAGAAAAAATCAAAAATGTGAAATTGACATAAAAAAAGCTCGAACCGAAGTTCGAGCCTTATTTTGTATGCTGTTAATTATTTAACGATATCGTATGGATTTGTGTATTCCATTCCGTATGCCTCAGCAACTGGTTTGCATGTTAGTGCACCTTTGTATGCATTTAGACCAAGCATTAAGCCTTTGTCTGCTAGCAATGCTTGCTCACAGTTTTTAGCAATTTTTAAGCCATATGCAAGTGTTGAATTGTTTAGTGCAAGTGTTGATGTTAGTGGAACTGCACCAGGCATATTTCCTACACAGTAATGTGTAACACCGTCAACTACATAAATTGGGTCGTTGTGGTATGTAACTTTACTTGTTTCTGTTGTTCCGCCTTGGTCAATAGCTACGTCAACGATAACTGCACCTTTCTTCATTGTTGAAAGGTAAGCTTTTTTAACTAGCTTTGGAGCTTGAGCGCCAGGAATTAGTACTGAACTAATTACTAGATCTGCTTCTTTTAAAGCTTCTGCAATAGCATAGTCATTTGAGTGAATTGTGTTGATTCTGCCTTGATATTGGTTGTCAAGTCTTGTTAGAGCATCAATATTGATATCGATAACTGTTACGTTTGCGTGCATACCAACTGCAATAGCACAAGCGTTGCTTCCAACAATACCAGCTCCGATGATAACTACGTTACCAGCTTTAACTCCAGGTACGCCGCCTAGCAATAGTCCGCGTCCGCCAAAGTGTGACTCTAGGTATTTTGCGCCTTCTTGAATTGAAAGTCTACCAGCGATTTCGCTCATAGGTTTTAAACAAGGAAGTCCGCCGTTTGCGTCTTTAATTGTCTCGTATGCAATTGCAATACATTTGCTTGCGATAACTGCATCTGTAAGTTCTTTATCTGCTGCCAAATGGAAGTATGTGTATAGAACTTGGTCTTCACGCATTAAGCTGTATTCTGCTGCAAGAGGCTCTTTAACTTTAATGATCATATCACAAGTTGCATAAACTTCTTCAATTGTTGGTAGTATTTTACATCCTACTGCTTCATAAGAAGCGTCGTCAAAACTAGCCATTAGGCCTGCGTTGTGTTGAATATAAACTTCATATCCAGCTTTAACATAACTACTAGCATGTATTGGAGTAAGTCCAACCCTTCCCTCATGCACTTTGATCTCTATTGGTACACCGATTTTCATAGTGTTCCTCCTAAAAAAAGATTTCGCTCTCGCGTTTTGTTTAGTATAACATATGTTGATATGCAAGTAAATAAAAAAACGAAAATTTTGTAAAATTATACAAAAATATTTTACAAAAGTTTAATATAATGGATAACAGTGCATAAAAATTCTTTAATAGTTGATAAATTACATTAATTGTGCATAAAAATACATTGATAAACATCTATATTTCTAAGTAAAATACATTGACAAATGTCTATATGTGTGCTATGATGTAAAGGAAAAGTAAATAGGAGTTGGAATAAAAATGGAATCAGAAACAGTTAGCATATCGCTATGCTTTAAAGCGTTAGCAGATGACACGCGTGTGCATATATTTAATATGTTAAAAGCGGGTGAGATGTGTGCGTGTAAAATACTGGAGCATTTGCAGTGCACACAACCAACGCTCAGTTATCATATGAAAATTATGACAGAATGCGGGTTAGTAGTTGGCATAAAAAAGGGCAAGTGGATGCACTATCATTTAAGCGGACTGGTTAAACGTGAGATGCTTAAATTCTTGACAAACGACATTGAGGTTTACTATGATGAATAAATTAATTAAAAACAAAAAAGTGCTTATTGCCTCCGCCATAATTTTAATAATTGGATTGATAAATCTAATTGTGTGGTTGGCGTGTGGAACAACAGGGTTGTCTGCTATGTACAACTTTATCACCGAGCAGATTTTGGGGTTCAGTTGGCTGAACAGTTTAGTTGGGCTGATGCTAACTGCTATGTTTGGCGAAGCATTTGTTGCGGGTATTTGGGGAAGCGCATTGCAATTCTTTATTTACGACACCATTAAAATAGTATTTTTATTATGTTTCCTTATATATATAATATCATATATACAAAGTTACTTTCCGCCAGAGCGAACAAAAAAGATTTTGGGCACTAAAAAGGGTGTTGGCGCAAATGCCTTAGGCGCACTGCTTGGCACGGTTACACCATTTTGCAGTTGTTCAAGTATCCCCTTGTTTATGGGCTTTTCACGCGCGGGGTTATCTAGTGGCATAACGTTTAGCTTTTTAATATCTAGCCCGCTTGTGGATTTGGGTGCATTTATATTGCTTGCAAGCGTGTTCGGATTTCCAATTGCGTTTAGCTATGTTGCGGTTGGATTGGTGCTTGCAATTATTGGTGGCACTATAATTGACAAAACTGGGGTTGGTAAACACGTGCAAGAGTTCGTGCTTGCGGGCGATGATGTAGAGGACACCGACATTGAAGAACTTACTAAACGGGACAGAATGCGTTACGCCAAAGGGCAAGTTATTTTCACCATTAAAAAAGTTTGGATCTATATACTTGTAGGTGTGGGCATAGGTGCATGTATACATAACTTTGTGCCAAGCGAGTGGGTGCAAGCTGTGTTAGGTGAAGATAAATGGTATTCTGTTATTGTTGCAAGCATAGTTGGAGTGCCTATGTATGCGGATATTTTTGGCACCATTCCAATAGCAGAAGCCCTTTATGCTAAGAGCGTTGGCGTGGGCACAATACTTGCATTTATGATGAGTGTAACTGCACTGTCACTGCCAAGTTTGATTATGTTAAGTAAGGCAGTAAAGCCCAAACTTCTAGCATCTTTCTTTACAATAGTAGTAATCGGAATAATCATTATAGGATACCTATTTAACGCAATAGGGTTCCTATTCTAACAATAATAACAATTTAAAAAAGGAGATCAATATGAAACTATCAATTTATGGAAGCGGTTGCAAGACTTGCAAAACATTGTACAAAAACACTCAAAGCGTGGCTAGTGGCAAAAACATAGAGGTTGAATACATTACAGATTTAAAGCTCATTTTGTCTAAAGGATATATGACAATGCCCGTACTTGAAAAAGACGGTGTTGTGATAAGCAAAGGCAAATTATTAACGGCAAAAGAAATTGAGGCGTTGCTATAGCCTTCTCATTATTACATATTTATTTAAAAAGCATCTCAACTGGGGTGCTTTTTTAATTTGGGGTTGTGTTTTGGATACTTATATGATATAATAATAAAGATAAAGTGCAAAATTTATCCATTATAAACAAAAAAGGAAGGTGCTATTATGGAATTTGGTGTACAATTGTTTTCATTAAAAGGCAAAATGAAAGATGAAGCTGGCGTTGAGGCTGTTTTTGCCACAATGCAACAGTGGGGCGTAAAAAACATACAGCTATCTGGCGGGTGCAAAATGCAAGCGGAAAAGGTTGCAGAGTTAAAAGACAAATATAACTTGCACATCACTTGTACGCATATGCCATATGACAGAATTGTAAACGATTTAGATGCGCTGATTGCAGAGCACAAAATTTTTGGTTGCGACACAATTGGTTTGGGTATGATGCCAAGCAAATTCAAGGCAAATAATTACGCACTATTTAGTGAATTTCTTGCTGATATGGCAAAGGCAAGTGACACGCTAACAGCAAACGGAATGTATCTTGCTTATCACAATCATTGGTTTGAGTTTGATAAAATTGGCGACAAGTGCGTGCTTGATATAATGGCAGAAAAAGTGCCCAATCTTCAATTTATATTGGATACATTTTGGGTTAAATTCGCAAAAAAGGATATCGTAGAATATATTGAAAAATTAAGTGGAAGATTAATAAATGTTCACTTCAAAGATATGACTAAAATTTTGGGTATTATTCCATTTTTCGGTGATGTTGGATATGGCAGTATTGACTTTAAACAACTTATTCCACATTTAGAAAAGGCGGGGTGCAGATATGCGTTAATTGAAAAGGATATCGCACTAAATGCTTACAAATCGGTAAAAAGAAGCTGGGATTATTTGTGCAAAACTTGCCAATAACTAGCTTTAATGCTATAATGACAATATAAATAACAAATCAACAGAGTTTATTGTATCTTTAAAAAGGGAAAGGAGGTGTAATATGAGTGATGAAAATCGTATTGATAAAGAAGAGGTAGTTGAAACTGAGGTGTCAACGCCAGAAGTTAAGGCAGAGCCTATAGTGGATAGCGTAAGCAGTCCCGCAAGTGCTGTTGCAAAAAAACAGTTTAGTTTATCACAACTAAGCAAAAACACAAAGATAATAGCTATATCTGTTATAGCGGTGTTGTTGATAACGGCTATAGTTTTGATGTGTGTGCTTTTGCCAGCTAGCAAAAGTTATGATGTTACTTACACAATTGACGGTGTAGAATACACGGTAACTGCCGAAAAAGACGCAGAAGTTGCAATTACAGAACCGATAAAAGAGGGTTATTCATTTAGTGGTTGGTATACTGATGAAAACTATGAAAATGAGTGGAGTTTGTCTTCGGGGGCTAGTTCTTCAAGTGATGTAGCCATTTTTGGCAAGTGGGAGCTTCAAACATACACTATAACATACGTATTAAATGGCGGTGTAAATGCGGACAGCAATCCTAGCGAATACAATGTTGAGAGCAACACAATCACACTTATAACCCCAACAAAAGAGGGTTATACTTTTGCAGGTTGGAGCGATAATGGAACAATTGCAAGCGGTTCAACTGGTGACAAAACATTTACTGCTACTTGGGCAGAAAACAACTATTCTATTACATATGAATTAGATGGCGGAACAAATGCAGATACAAATCCAACTTTATATGGCATAGAAAGTGCAGAAATCGTGCTTGCTAGTCCCACAAAAGAAGGCTATACTTTTGTAGGTTG
>JAWXUT010000053.1:0-11514 GCA_044426075.1 Bacillota bacterium | reverse complement strand
GTTACAAATGTGAGTGTTCCAACACCAACAATTTCGTTTTTAACTAAAATTCCCAACTTTTTGCTATTATGCACCACGTCAAACACTGGCGTCACTTGTAATTTTAATTCTTCATCGCCCCTCTTTAAATACACTGTTGCAGAAACGCCAGCTAGTTTATCTATTGCAGTTGTAATATCCTCTGGACTTTTAATTGCGGTATTGTCAATGCGATACACAAAATCACCCACCTTTATTCCCCCATCAATAGCTGGATTAACTGTACCATTTTTGCCAATTACGCTTGTTAGTTCAGTTACAATAACCCCGTCGCTTTGCGCAACAACTCCAATTGGGGTTCCGCCCAAATACACTGATGTAAATTCGCTATATGCATTTGCGTTTGCATCTATAACATTTATTGTAGGTGTTATTATCAAAAGTGCTACAAATATCACTACAAGTAATTGCTTAAATTTTTTACTCATTTAAAAACCGCCTTTACTTAATAGTGTGTAAAAGCGGTGTATAATTATTATGGAAATTGTATGTAAATTTTATTTTTTTACGCTTTGCTTGTACGCGTTAGAATAGGCTCGCAACTCTTTTGCACTTTCTAGCCCAATTTGGCTGCCCTCAGTACTGCCAGCAAGGCGCATTATCTCTTTTAAGCACTCGTCTTCTGACAATTTTGATATAAATGTAAGCGTTTTTTCGCCAATTTCTTCTTTGTGGATGCGATAATGTGTATCTGCCATTGATGCCAACTGTGGCAAATGCGTTACCGCAATTACTTGCCTATTTGTAGCAATATTATACATCTTACAAGCTACTACCATAGCAATTTTACCACTAATTCCCGTATCAATTTCGTCAAAAACCAGTGTATCAATGCCCTCAAGTTCTGCTGTGATATTCTTAAGACCCAACATAAATCTGCTCATTTCACCACCACTTGCGATTTTTGCAAGTGATTTTAAAGGCTCTCCTTTGTTTGGAGATATGCGGAATGTTACAATATCAGCTCCGTCGATTTGACATTTATTTAATATCATATCATCTTCTGGGAAGTTTGCCTCAACTGCAAAAGTACTGCTTGCCATACCAAGTTCGTGCAAGTTGTTTGCAATGCCTTCGCTGAATTTCACCCCACCATCAACACGCATTTTGTGTAATTTCTTTGCAAATTTCACAACTTTACTACCCTCTATTTCAATAATATCGGATAACTCTTCAATACGCTCTTCTGCTGTTGTTAGTTTGTTTAGTTCATCACTTGTTGCACTATAAAAAGCTGAAATCTCTTGCAATGAACTACCATATTTCCTTTTTAGTTTTCTAATATCCGCAAGTCGCTCTTCTATCCGCTCATATTCGGCGGGATTTATATTGCAATCGTCAACTTGTGATTCAAGTGTTTCTGCAATGTCGCCGAGCTCAATTTTTGCACTATCCAATCTATCTACTAGTTCGGTTAGGCTGTCATCGTACTTAGAAATTGCACCTAAATGCCTTTTTGCTGTGTGAATTGATGCAATTGCGCCCATTTCATCACCATTTAACAGTTCAATGGCACTATTTAATCCGTCAATAATTTTCTGCGCGTTTAAATACTTAGCTCTGTCGGCAATAAGTTTTTCCTCTTCGCCGTCTTGCATATTTATTTTGTCAATTTCTGCTAGTTGAAAGGATAAAATATCAATTTGTCTAGCCCTTGCGTCACTATCTTTATAACTTTTAAGTTCAGTTACACTCTTTTTATATGTATGAAAATGTGATAAATACTCTGCTTTTGCGTCTTGCATTCCAACAATATACTTATCTAAAATGGCAATATGATTGCTTTCATTTAACAATGCTTGGTGTTCGTGTTGCGAGTGGATGTCAACCAACCTAACCACTAATTTTTTAAGCTGACTTAGATTAATAATTGAACCATTTACTCGGCATTCGCCTCTGCCATTATCAGACATAGTGCGTTTTACAATGATATAATCATCTTCATCAACGCCACATTCTTCAAGTATTGCCAATACTTCACCGTCATTATCATTAGTAAAAACCACTTGCACGCTGGACTTTTTTTGCCCATGTCTAATTAAACTTTTGTCTGCTCTGTCGCCTAGCACAAAGTTAAGGCTATCAATAATAATAGACTTTCCTGCGCCCGTTTCACCAGACAAAATATTTAAACCTTCACTCAACTCAAGATGTAATTCTTCAATTAAAGCTATGTTTTGTATGTGCAATGATGCTATCATTTTTACTCCATTAACTCATAAAATTGCTTAACTATGTTTTGAACCTCGTCTTGATTCCTTACAATAACTAGTATTGTATCATCTCCAGCAACGGTTCCCATAATATCGCTGTGTTCAAACTTATCAATTAAAATACAGGCAGAATTTGCACCACCTGGTATTGTTTTTATTACAATTAGGTGCCCTACACCCTCAATACTCAACACTGCTTGGTGAAAAAGTGATTTGAGTTTTGCAAGTTTTGGGTCAAGTGGCTTAACATAATGTGGTCTACTGCCGCCCGTTGCAACCTTCGTCAATCCCAAATCTTGAATATCCCTTGAAACTGTGGCTTGTGTTACTTCAAAACCTTCGCTTCTCAGTTCATTCATTAGATCTTGCTGTGTTTCAATTTTCTTTTCAGAAATAATTGAAAGTAGTTTTTCTTGTCTGATTTGTCTCATTTATTGCTCCTCTGAGTCAAACGAACTCCACAAGCTCATTTTTCCCAATAATTTTTCATAATAATTGTACTTTTTAAGTCGCAAGAATTTAACTGTTAGTGGCGATTTATGTATCAAAACACTATCTTCACGTGTGATATCTTCCACAGTTTTTCCGTCAATACTTACGTGCGCTTGACCTTCGCGCTGAATTAATTTAACTTCAATTTTATTGTTATCACCCACCACAACTGGGCGTGAATTTAAAGAATGTGCGCAAATTGGTGTGATAATAATTGCACCTACATCTGGTGAAACTATGGGGCCACCCGCAGATAATGAATATGCGGTTGAACCCGTTGGCGTACATATTATAATTCCGTCACTGTTGTACTTGTGCAAAATTGTACCCGCAACTTTAACCTCACATTTTAACAACTTAGTTGAATTTCTTCCAAAAACAACTTCATTTAATGCGGTATAGGTGCTGCCCTTAATTTCTACCTCAAGCATATTTCGCTCTTCTACAAAATACTTGTTATGGCTGATATCATCAATTATCTTGTTTAATTTAATGTTTTCAACTTCAGCAAGATAGCCCATATGACCCAAATTTACTGCAAATATTTTTGCATCATAAAGTGCGCATTCTTTTGCAATGCCCAAAATAGTGCCGTCTCCGCCAAAAACTATAACAATATCTGAAACTTTTGCAAGTTCTGTTCTGTTATAATATTTTTGAGCCAAAGAAAGTTCTGACAATTCATCAGAAATATAAACAAGATGCCCCTCTGGCACCAAAAAATCAACCAATGCTTTGGTTGCTAATCCGTCTATATCTCTTGTTAAATTTGAATAAATGCCTACTTTCATACATTCACCTCGTAATGAATAATATAATTATACATTATAATGAAAAAATATTCAATATATCTGGCATAAAAAATTAAAAAATTTTAAAAATGCTCTAAATTATGCATATTCTACAATAATTTTGCATAAACAAGATACTCTTGGTTTTTTTCTTTAAACGGATGAGGCGCCTCTGTAACCCCCACAACTTTTAATCCGAGCCCCTCAGAAAAACCAACAATATCTTCAACTGCTTTTTGCTCTAGCTTTTTGCTCTGTACAATGCCCTTTTTTGATAACGCACTTTTGCCAAGTTCAAACTGTGGCTTTATTAGAGCAACAACGCCACTATCAAAGTTCAAAAATTGAATAATTGAAGGCAAAATCAGTTTCAATGATATAAATGAAACATCAATTACTACTAAATCAACCTTTAGTCCAATATCTTCGAAATTAATATAACGTGCATTCAAGCGTTCTTTTACAATAACTCGCTCATCTTCCCTCATCTCTTTTGGCAGTGCACACTCGCCAACGTCAACAGCATACACTTTGTTTGCGCCAGATTGCAGCAACACATCAGTAAATCCACCATTACTTGCGCCAATATCTATGCAATTGTATCCTTTTACATCAATTTGAAAATTATCTATAGCTTTTTTAAGTTTTGCGCCACCAAGAGATGCAAAATCATCCCCTTCTAACAAATCCAATTTATCATTTTCAGTAATTTCTGTTGCGGATTTCAAACACAAATCACCATTTATTGTAACTCTTCCTTGTTTTATAAGATTCTGTGCGTGTGTTCTTGAACGCGCAAGCCCTATAAAATGTAGATAATTATCTAACCTCATTTGTGTTTCTCCTTTCAAAAATACTCAATATTCTGCCAACGAACATAATTAAGTCTTTGCTGTTTTTTACTGCTATTTCTTTTGCAACAGCCTTTCCACCTACGGTAAGTGCGGCAATTACGCTAGAAAATGCTATAGTCAAATACATCAGTTTATCTTCAGTATTACCAGAAATCGCTAGACTTGAAACTATAGCAACTGTACACGCGCCACTAATAATTCCACATATATCTCCAATAACATCAGCGCAGATATTATTGACTTTTTCTGCATTTTTCACAAGAATAACCGCCTTTTTGCTACCCTTTACACCTCTTGCCGACAATGACAGAATAGGGGCTAAATCGCAAGAAGTTGCAGCAACTGCCACAGCATCGAATATTATGTTAATAACAACTAATAATATTAACAGCAACATAGCTATTGCAAGCGGCGCATAACTTGTGGTTATTTCTGACAAATATGAAAAACAAGATGATAGCAAAAATGTAATTGCTGTTATTTTTATTGTCCATATTGTAAGTTTTTTAGCGTGCTCTTTTGCAAGCCTATCTTTAATCCGCGAACACTCACAATTGTTTTCTGAAGTTTCTCTTGCAACTTTTTTAGGATGAGCCACCCTTCCGTCAATCTTAGTTACCACACTTTTTTCATCTTCTGTATCTGCTGAGTTGTGTTTTTTAAGACTGATTTTCACGCGCGCCCTCTATTTATTTATATCCTTCTTGCGGTTAGTTCGCTTGCGTATTGCATAAGATCTTCTGTGTTTAAATCTAATTTTGACAGTGTTGTGTTTATTTCATCTTCCAACAACGCCACAAATTGTTGAGTTTTTTGCAACCCAAAATTGTTTACATAAGTCAGTTTTCCGTCGTCAACACCACTTTCAGTAT
Organism: Bacillota bacterium; assembly: GCA_044426075.1. Lineage (GTDB taxonomy): Bacteria > Bacillota > Clostridia > Christensenellales > DTU072 > JAWXUT01. The sequence goes on along the minus strand of JAWXUT010000053.1, from coordinate 6,253 downwards.
CCAACATATCATCAACCAACTGAAATATTGTACCTATGTTGTGTGCAACTTTCAGCAAATTACCCTCTTGTTTTGCGTTTACTTTTGCACTGGATACATAATAAGGCACCATAATCGCACATCTAATGAGAGCGGTTGTTTTATCATTATATATATTTAAGATATCATCTATTGATATTGTATTGCAGTCGGCATCAATTAATGACATTTCGCGCGCTTGTCCGTTAACCATTTTTCCCGCGCATTCTGCAAGATATCCAGCAGCTCTTATTTCTCCCTTGTTTTTTATAACAGAAAATAAGATTTCATATGCCATATTCTCCAGTTTATCTCCCGCAAGAATAGCCATTGCTTCCCCATAAACCTTATGCACAGTTAAGCGACCACGCCTAATATCGTCATCATCCATTGCCGGTAAATCGTCATGAATTAATGAATATGTGTGAATACACTCTAACGCTATTGCATATGGCATTATTATATCAGTATCTAAATTAAACATTTCCGCAGATAAAAGCATCAACATTGGACGAACTCGTTTGCCCCCACCTTGCAATGCATATTCAACAGCGGAATATAGATTACTATCAATATCACTTTTTTTAAGCTCATTTAAATGCTCGCATATTGCTCGCTCTATTGCTTCCAATCTGCAGTTATTATTCATCTTCGCACTCAACATCTAAATTCAATCTTTCAAGTTGTGTGTTTAATAGTTCTAGCTTTCCTCTATTTGTGTTGATTTCTTCTACACATTTTTCACTTAAAGCTAGCGCTTCTTCAAAAACCTTTAAACTCTCTGTTATAGATAGCTTTCCTTGTTCAAGCTTTGCAAGCATTTTGTCTAACTTTGTTATATCTTGTTCAAATCCCATATTATACCTCTCTAATAATTTGTGCTTCTACTGTTCCGTCACTGCCAGTTATTGTTATTTTGTCGCCATTTTGAAGTTTTTTAACCCCAATTAGCGGATTCCCTTTGCTGTCAGTCAACTTAAAATATCCACTTTGCATTAATTTGTATGGATTAAGCGCATTTAGCTTGGTGCGCTTTTCATTTAACATAGCCTCATTTTCTGCATAATTTTTTGCAACTATCTGCCCAACAATATTAATTTTACGGGATATATCTGCAGAAAATTTATTTAGTTGCGCTCTGCTATGGTGATAAATTTCTTTAATTGTGCCTCTAACTTTATTTAAATCACTATCCAGTTGATACTGAATTATGCTTTGCGCCTTTGTTAATTTATCGCTAAAAGTGCGTTTTAAATCTATCTCTGAAAACGCCACACGTTCTGCTGCAGCTGTTGGGGTTAGCGCTCGCTCATCTGCCACAAAATCACAAAGCGTGAAATCTGTTTCGTGCCCAACTGCAGATATTGTTGGCGTTTGCATAGCATAAATTGTACGCACAACGCTCTCATCATTAAACGCCATTAAGTCTTCAAATGAACCGCCTCCGCGTGCCAAAATAATGGCATCAAATCCAGCTTGGTCTGCAAGTTTTAATGCGTCACAAATTTGAGTTGAGGCACCTACACCTTGAACTTTGGTATCCGAAATACATATATTAATGTATCCGTTATATCTTCTTATTGTAGATTTAATATCCTCAATTACAGCGCCACTTATACTTGTTACAACACAAATATTATGAGGGAATGGAGGTATGCTTTTTTTATGACTTTCTGAAAACAGCCCCTCTTTTGCCAAATCCGCTTTTAACTTTTCTAGCATTTCGTGTTGCACACCTTTGCCATATGGCACAACTTTTCTAACTATAAATGAGAGTTTTCCCCACGGTGCATAATAATCGGCTGAACCAAATAAAAGCACCCTTTCTCCGTTTTTTACAGAGTAAGTGTGCGTATTTTTAAATTGACAACAAGCAACTTGAGCACCTTCATCTTTAAGGGTAAAATATACATTTCCACCCGAATGAGATACACCTGATACTTCGCCTAAAATATATATTCCTTGCAACATATCTTCATAAGCTAAAATATTTTTGATATAGTTGCTAAATTGCGAAACTGTAATGTGGTTTATATTACCTTGCATTTTGCTCGATGTACGCCTTTAATGTATTTGACAATAGCATTGTAATTGTCATTGGGCCAACTCCACCAGGAACTGGTGTAATAAATGAACATTTTTCTTTAACATCTTCAAAATCAACATCTCCGCAGAGTTTGCCGTCTTCTTGCCTATTAATGCCAACATCAACAACAATTGCGCCTTCTTTTATCATATTTGACTTTACAAGTTTGGCTCTACCCACAGCTACAACCACAAGATCTGCATTTGATAACACCTCTTCTAGGTTTTTTGTTTTGGTGTGACAAATTGTAACGGTTGCATTTTTTTGTAGCATTAAGTGTGCAATTGGCTTGCCTACAATATTTGATCTGCCTAAAATTGCAACATTCATACCACAAACATCTATGCCATATCTCTCTAGCATAACCATTACACCCTTGGGTGTGCAAGCAACTAAATCTGGTTCGCCAATAACAAGTTTGCCCATTTGATAAGGACTAAAACCGTCTACATCTTTTTGAACAGCAATTCTATTTAGTACATCTTTTTCATTTAAATGTGCAGGCAATGGCAACTGAACCAAAATCCCATTTACATCACGCCTACCATTTAGCTCGTCAATCAATTCATTCAATTCGTCAGATGTTGTATCACTTGGCAACTCATAATGCAAAGAAGTTATACCCACTTCTTCACAAGCCTTTACTTTGTTGCGAACATATACTTTGCTCGCTGGATTTTCGCCAACAATAATAACTGCTAAGCCCATTGGAGCCCAAAATTTATCTTTTGCTTCTGTGATTTCAGTTTTTAACTCTTCGCGAACTTGCTGTGAAACCATTTTTCCGTCAATAATTTGCATAATTACACCTCTTATTACACTTCTTCTGTAGCAACAACTTCTGCTTCTGCCACTGCTGGTTCTGACAATTCTTTAAATACTGATGATAACAATCCATTTACAAACTTGTTGCTTTTTTCTGTACTGTACAACTTCACCAATTCTACCGCCTCGCTGATTGAAACTGATAATGGGATATTGTCAATATATTTCATCTCGTATATTGCAAGAAGCAATGCCGCTAGATCGGATTTATAAATTCTCTCTAACGCAAATCTGCGCGCATATTTTTTTATAACTTCTATTAATTCATCATAATGCTCTATTACGCCAATATATGCTTCACTTATGTAGTCGCGATTGCTTTCAGTGCTTGTTGCAGCTAAACTCTTTTCTAGACTATCGTGATTGATCTCTTTAACAAACAGATATTCAAACACTAATTTGTACGCAAAATCTCGCGCAATTTTTCTACTTTCAACGTTGTTCATGCCTTCTCTTCCTAATTAAAATTTATGTTTACGACATTAACATTTATCTTTTTTACTTCAAACCTAGTATTTTCTTCTACACTACGTTTGATTTTTTCTTGTAAATTGCAGACCACTTCTGGCACACTGTATCCAAAATTAACATTAACATACATATCGATAATTGCCTTTTCGTTTATAATATCAACGTGCACATTTCTGTCTTTAAGCGTACTAAGCCCAAATTTATATTTTACAAGACCACGTTCTTGCGATACACCTTCTACTTTAGCTATGGTGTTGTTCGCAATAGATGCAATGATGCTGCAATATCTATTTATAACTTGTGTTGTTAGCTGTTCTGTCATATTAATATCCTTATATTTAATATAAGTATTATATCATATTTAATTGAAGTTTGCAATAGTATTTCAACATACTAACTAAATGTATCTTAATTTACATGCCAATTGCTTCTGCGTGAGTGTTGTTGTCTACTAAGTCCCAATAAATTGCTTCAACTAGCAGACAAATAACCTCGCTGTTTGTGGGTTTTTCTAGCCCGTCAAAAACATCAACTTTACATATCTTGTTTAAGTTACGAAGCTTTCCGTTAAAATATGCTTGATTAATTGCGTGCCTTATATTTCGTTCAACACTGGTATGCTTTAATCCAAACGACTCGCCAAGCGTTACATATGTGTCACCCATTGACATAAAAAACAAGTCTGGTTTACCCATCCATAAATTAACAGCAGCCCCAATCAACTTAAATCCCTTTAAGTTGGGCAACACCCCTATTTGCAACAAATATCTTCTTATTTGCGCGTCGATAAATGCTGAATTTAGAGATATAAACTCCGCAGACAATTCATTTACACTATTGTATTCCATAATATCCTCCTATGTGTTTAAAAATTTGTATTATTTATTGTGATTATTAAAAATTGGTAAGCAAAATACACTCCCAAACGATTTTTATCGCCTAGATTCGCAAAAATTCTACTAATTTCAATGAGCATATTGATATAATACACCATTCAAACTAAAATGTCTATAGTTTTTACAAACTTTTTTAAATTATTTTTGAAATAGTTTTTTGCTTAATTGTTTGCTATTCTTTAGATATTTTAGCTTTTAGATATATTTTGTATTTATATGTCGAAAAATAATATTAATTTGTTTAAATATTATGTATTTTATTATGTGAAAATATAATTAATTTGTCGAATAAAATCAAAAAAAGATGAATATCGCCAAAGATAGTCATCTTTTTTGTTGTAAGTTTTGATAGTAGATTTATTTTCTATCTAGATAGTGCACGCTTTCCGCATTAAATCTATCCTTAAACTTGTGAGCATTTTCCCATTTAGGATATCCCACTGAAATTACGCAATATGGCAAAATATTATCATCTAAGCCGAACATATCTTTTATGTTTTGCATTCTATCTTCAACTGGAGCGCACGCAAGCCAAACCCCGCCAAGACCTATGTTTGCCGCTTCAAGTAAAATATTTTGCGTAGCTGCACCTAAATCCTGTTGCCAATATTCGGGTGAAACCATTTTTTCTTTATTGCCAGCAACAACAATTGCCATTGGTGCTGAAGCCACACATATTGAATATGGGCTATAATGTGACAACTTTTCAAGCGTTTCTTTGTCTTCAACTATGTAAAACTCCCACGCTTGTTGGTTGTGCGCTGAGGGTGCTTGCATTGCAGCCTTCATAAGTAGTTCAACTTTTTCCGCTTCAACTTTTTGATCTGTATAGCTTCTTACACTGCGCCTTATGTTGATTAGCTCCATTAAAATTTCTCCTTTATTGATTGAATTAGTTCGGGATGAACGTATCGTTTTTTGTCATTTACCTTAATTGCACCAAATTTAATTGCGCCTTTTGGACAAATATGTATGCATTTGTAACATTCTTGGCAACTTTTACCAAAAGTTACAGTTGTTCCTTTAACTTTGATGTTGTCCATTGGACACTCTCGCATACACAATCCGCAACCAACACAGCTTGTGTTAGCCTTTTTGTTGTCAAGACCCATAACTTTTTTCATTGCAAACCAAGAAGCCTTAGTTGTGATTTCATTCATTTTTGTGTACTTATATGAAGACAACTTGCGGTTTTCTATATCACAAGCAATTTTTGCTACAGTATCTGCCTCTGCATCCAACATCTTACGCCTACTTTCTGGAGTGCTCTTGAACAACAAACAGTTATCTGGCAAAACAACACTAGCAGAATAACTCAAAAATCCCTTTTTGGATTCAAGTATTTTACCAATACATCCAGTGGCGTTTCCAACTTGACCACCACATGTAGCCACCGCAAATACATAATTCGCGTTGAACTTACACGCAGCTACAAATGCCTTTACAATTGAAGGTGCTTCAAAGCAGTATGTAGGATAAACTAACCCTATTACATCTGCAGTATATTCTTGAGGTTTTGCTAAAGAAATATCTATAAGCTCTCCGCTTGCAACCAACCCTTTTGCAACAGACATAGAGTTGCCCGTTCCACTAAAATAAAATACTATGCGTTTTTCCATCGTACTCCTCGTGCGTTACTTGATAGTGTAATTATAACACATAAATTATACTATTGTAAATCAATAAAGAACAACCCACAGCATTTGCCGTGGGTTAATTTATTTTACCAGTTTTTTAATATATCTCTTATGCCGTCTACATATGTCATTTTTTCTACATTTTCTGCAGAAACTATATCAACTCTTGCATATTCTGTGCCATCGGCTGATGTTATTATTATTTCTCCAACCTTGTCTCCCTTTTTAATAGGCGCTTTTATTTCTTCATCAAAAACGTATTCTGTAGTAACCTCTTCACGCTGACCCTTACCTTCCAAACAGAAAACATCTCATTTTGC